>NZ_JBHVFE010000192.1:0-15382 GCF_042801945.1 Kitasatospora sp. NPDC057542 | reverse complement strand
GCCCGGACCCGCGCGACCCGCGTGGTCCGGGCCCTGCCGTGGTTCTCCGGCCGGCACCGCTCGCGGCTTCCCGGCGGGCACGGCTCGTGGTTCTCCGGCCGGCACCGCTCGTGGACTACGGCTCGCCGGTGAGCCCGAGCAGCTCACGCATCCGCGCGTACTTGGCGGCCAGCCGCTCGGCTGTCGCCGGATCCAGCGTGGCGAGGCGGGCCGGATCGGAGTTGTGCGCCAAGTCCGCGCGCTTGACCAGCAGCGCGCCCGGCGTGGCCAGGATGCGCGCGGTGTACTCCTCGACCGGCTCGTCCGGGCGCCGGGTGAGCGCGTCCACGATCGCCTTGGTCTCCTCCGGCAGCGCGGCCCCGGCCAGCCACTCCCGGCTCAACCGGTCGTCCTCGACGGTGTCGTGCAGCCAGCCCGCCGCGATCTGCGCCGCGCTGCCGCCGCGCGCCGCCGTCCCCCGGGCAACCGCCGCGATGTGCTCGCCGTACGGGTGGCCGTTCTTGTCCACCTGTCCCTGGTGGGCCCGGCGCGCGATCGCCTCCACCTCGGACAGGCTCAGGTACTGGTCCTCCATCGGCTCATCGTAGGCCCGGGCGGTCGGGCCCGCTCCGGGCGGTCGGTCCGGGTGGCGTGCCCGCGACAGGCCCGTTGATCGCCTCGCCGTCGGCCCCTGGTTTACTGCCCCGGGGGTTCACGGGCTTCGGGGGGTCACGCGCTCGGGAGTCGACGCCCCCGACGGGAGACCCCGTCGCACCCGGCAGATCCGTCCGAGCGATCCGAGGCACCATGCCAGCCCTCCACCCCCTGCTGTCCGCCTTCGCGCCGATCTGGGCGCTCACCGGCGCCGGCTACGTCGTCGGCCGCACCGGGCTGCTCGGGCCGCAGGCCGAGACGGTGCTCAACCGGTTCGTCTTCCACGTGGCGATGCCCGCCGCGCTGTTCCTGATGATCGCCCGCACCCCGCTGGACCGCTTCGCCAACACCTCGATGCTCGCCTTCACGGCCGGCACCGTGGTCGCGATCGGCCTCGGGCTGCTCGCCGGGCGGTTGTTGTTCCACCGCAAGCCCGGCGAACTGGCCGTCGGCGCGATGGCCTCCGGCTACGTCAACTCGGCCAACCTCGGCATCCCGGTGACCGTGCAGGTCCTGGGCGACGCCTCCTTCGTGGCACCCGTGGTGCTGTTCCAGATCCTGGTGGTCACCCCCGCCGTCCTGGTCGTCCTGGACGGCGGCGCGGCCGGCCGCCGGGCGCTGCTCACCCTGCCCGTCCGCAACCCGATCCTGCTGGCCACCGCACTGGGCGCCATCGCCTCGGCGACCGGTGTGCACCTGCCTGCCGAGCTGAATCGTTCCTGCGAACTGCTCGGCGGCGCCGGCGTCCCGACCGCGCTGATCGCCCTCGGCATCTCACTGCACAACCGACCGCCGGCGGACGGCCGTCCGCGCCGCACCGAGGTCGGGCTGACCGTCGCGCTCAAGACCCTGGTCCAACCGCTGGTCGCACTCGCCGTGGCCGGACCGCTGCTCCACCTGCCCGCGCACCAACTCCTCACCGTGGTGCTGTTCTCCGCGCTGCCCACCGCCCAGAACGTGTACACCTACGCCCGCGAGTACCAGCAGGGCACCGCCCTCGCCCGGGACGCGGTGCTCTGGTCGACGCTGGTGTCGATGGCCACGCTGTCGGTGATCAGCTGGACCCTCGGGCCCGCGTAGCCCGCGTAGCCCGCGTAGCCCGTTTCATTTCCCGGTGGTCACTGCTTCCTGGCGCCCGCCACCACTCCGGTCATGGCCGCCAGGAAACGCCGGGCCGTCTCCAGCTCGCCCGGCTCGAACTGCCGCATGGCCGCGACCAGGTCGCCGATCAGCCCGCCGAAGAAGCCCTCCCCCAGCTCCATCGCCCGCTCCTCCACCAGCAGTCGCACCCGGCGCCGGTCCTGCGGGTCCCGCTCGCGCCGGATCAGGCCGAGCCGCTCCAGCCGGTCCACCAGACCGGTGGTGCCCGCCGAGTTCAGCCCCAGCGCCTCGCCGAGTCGGCCCGGGGTGACCACCTCCCCGCCCCTGGCCGCGTCCAGCAGGTGGATCAGCGCCCGCAGATCGGTCGGGTGCAGGCCGCTGCGGGCTGCGAACTCGGCGCCGAACAGGTCGAGTTCGACCGTCAGACCACGCAGCAGATGGATCAGCCGCATCGGCTCGACAACCTCGGACACCCTGTCGTCCTTCCTCGGATAGGGCATGTGCCCTATTCTCTCGCTCAGCGAGATACTTGTTCAACGTCATACGCGTTCATCGAGTGGTTCAGCCGACTCGGCCGCCATCACACCACACCCGCGGAGGTTCTCATGTCCGCCCGCACCACCCCCTTCCTCGCCGCCTACGACGCCCTGCTCGCCCGCTGGCCCGTCCCGGTCGAGGCGCTCACCGTCCGCACCGTCCACGGCACCACCCGCATCAACGCCTGCGGCCCCGCCGACGGCCGCCCGCTCGTCCTGCTCCACGGCGGCGGCGCCACCTCCACCATGTGGTTCGCCAACGCCGGCGCCTGGGCCGAGGCCGGACACCGCGTCCTCGCCGTCGACCTCATCGGCGACCCCGGCCGCAGCGTCCACGACGGTGCCGCCCTCGACGGCGTCCCCGGCCTGCTCGACTGGCTGGACGCCGTCCTCGACGGGCTCGGCGTCGCGCAGGCCGACTTCTGCGGCCACTCGTACGGCGGCTGGATCGCCCTGGAGTACGCCCTGCACGCCCCCGCCCGGGTCGGCCGGCTCGCCCTGCTCGACCCCACCCAGTGCTTCGCCGGTTTCCGCCCCGGCTACCTGCTGCGCGCCCTCCCCCTCTTCCTCCCCCACCGCACCCCGGCCCGCGCCCGCTCCTACCTCGACTGGGAAACCGGCAGCACCCCCCGACTCGACCCCGCCTGGCGCGAGCTGTACGCCCTCGGCTACACCGACTTCCCCGCCTCCCGCGTCGTCACCGGCCCCCGTCCCTCTCCCGAGCGCCTCCGCACCCTCACCACCCCCGTCCTCACCCTCCTCGCAGCCCACAGCCGCACCCACGACCCCCTCCACATCGCCCGAGTCGCCCGCCACACCCTCCCCGCAGCAGAAGTCGCCGTCCTCCCGGGCGCCTCCCACCACAACCTCCCCATGGCCGCCGCCCGGGAACTCAACCCCCGCCTCACCGCCTTCCTCGCCCTCACCCGCCACCCCTGACCACGCCTCCCCCACCCGCCAGCACGAGAAGTCAGCCCGCCCGACTTCCACGTCCCACCCCACCGGCCCCACAGGGAGAGGACACGCCGTACATCCCCACCCGGGACGCCCACGCCGTCGGCTCCTGCAATCAGCCGGACCTGCCGCACCAGCGACAGGCCCGCGCCGCCACATGCGCAGCAACCAGCACCGCACTGCGCACGAGAAGTCAGCCCGATCCGACTCATCACCCGACAGGATTTGACGACACATCGGCGAGACCGACTTCCTGCGGGCAAGAGCCGACCGGGTGGCAGGATGCGGGGCGCTGTTCCGGAGGGAACGGGCAGTTCCTCGAAACCGACAGGGGCGTACGGCCACGCCATGGACCGACCACAGCTACCCGGCCCCCTCGGGGCCACTGCTCAGGAGCCAGGGCTTCTGGAGCAGACCCGGAGTGGAGGCGGAGCGAAGGTCCGGTTCGGGTCGACCTCACGGACGGTCTTCGCGCAGCGCCTCCTCTCGGGCTGGACCGAGGAGGAACGCACCACCGTGAACGCCGCCGCCCATCAGTGCCACGTCGAGCGAGGGGCCGCCCGCCTGCCCGAACCCTTTCGCTGCCTGGGAGGAGCGGCTCCGCTCGGCGGCGCAGCGGCCCTATCGCGACAACCCTCCCGCACGAGGTTCCCCGCCCGGTAGCCGTGCGCGGCCACCGGGGCCGACGGCGTCACCGGTGGACTCAGTAGATCAGGTAGCCGGGGCGGTGCCCTTCGTCGTCGATCTCCCCGGTGGCCTGGGTCCGCAGTTTGCGGGACAGTTCCTCCAGGGCCCGGGAGGCCGCGACCTCCTCGCCGATCCTGGCGAGCGGACGGTCGTCCGCGCTCTTCACGGACTCACCGTGCGCGCTCAGGCCGGGCGCCCTCGCGCCGGTCAGCCTGGCCTCACACGCCGTGTGCACGCCGTCTTCCTCGAAGCTCAGTTCCACGTCCCATTGGTTGTGCATGCCACACCTCCTGGCAGCGGCCCCCGTCGCGCCTGTCCGGACCGGCACGGACGGTGACCCGTGGCGGCCGCTCACACCAGCGTGCGCCTGCCCCGCCGATGGCGGCAAGCGCTGTCGGAAGGCCCCGGTGCCCGCCACGCCGCGCGCGTGTCGTGCGATCGGCTCGGGTACCGGCCCGGCGGTACGCTGACGGGAGCGCCCGCGACGGCCGACCCACCTCTCGGACCCGTCGGCGCGGCACGGGCAGCGACAATCTGGTGGTCCCTCCGTGGCGGTCTTCCTCCTCGCTCTCAGTGCGGCCTGCTGTCTGGGGCTCGGCTTCGTCCTCCAGCAGCACGCGGCGCAGCAAGCCCCGCGTTCCGATCTGCTGCGCTGGCGGCTGCTGCTGGACCTGATGCGGATGCCGCAGTGGCTTCTCGGCACCGGGTTCATGGTCAGCGGGCTGATCCTCTCGGCGCTCGCGCTCAACCAGGGCGAGGTGTCGCTGGTCGAGCCGCTGCTGGCCACCAATCTGATCTTCGCCATGGCGCTGGCCCGGGTGCTGACCCGTCAGACGCTGGGCCGCTCCGGCTGGGCCGGGGTGCTGCTGCTGGCCCTCGGGGTGACGGCCTTCATCGTGGCCGGACAGCCGACCGGCGGCGGGCCACCCGCCGGGGAGCTGCGGCACTGGCTGGTGGTCGGCACCGTGGTCGGGCTGGTCCTGCTGCTGGTCTCGCTGGCCCGGCGGCTGCCGCTGTTCGAGGAGGCAACCCTGCTGGCGCTCGCCGCCGGACTGCTCTACGGCCTCCAGGACGCGCTGACCCGGACCACCACCCTGCGCCTCGACCACGACGGCCTGACGGCGGTGCTGCGCAGCTGGCAGCCGTACGCGGTGGTGGTGGCGGGCGTGGTCGGGCTGCTGCTGGTGCAGAGCGCCTTCGAGGCCGCGCCGCTGCGGATGTCCCTGCCGGCGCTGACCGCCGCCCAGCCGGTGGCCGGGATCGCCTGCGCGGTGGGCTTCCTCGGCGACCGACTGCGGGTGACCCCGGGGGCGCTGGCCTGGCAGGCGGCCGGGCTGCTGGCGATCGTGATCGGAGTGATCGTGATCGGCCGCCACCCGGCGATGCCCGGGACCGTGCGCGACACCCTGGAGAGCATCGGGGCGTTGCCGGAGGACGAACCGGGGAAGAAGTCCGAGGACGTGCCGGGGGACAGGCCGACCGGCGGGTCCGAGGAGAACGGCCGCCCCGGGAGCACCGGTTAGGCCCCGATGTGCCGGAGCGCACAGCCGGGTGCCGTGGCCGGTGGGCTGGTCGCGGTCGGCGGGGTGGCATGCTCCGCCGTCTCGGTCCCCTCACCGGCGCGGGCGCCGTCATCTGCGCCCTGCTCTGGCACCTCGCCTTCGTCTCCACCTGGGTGCGCCCTCGCCGCCCTGACCGGCCTGCTGCTGCCCAACTGGTCGGGCGACGGGCCGGCGGGCGGGCCTGCCCCGGCCGCCCGTCAGACCTGTTGGTCGGCCCCGAGGAGCGGCTTACGCGCTGTGCGCCGGTTCCGGTTCGACGGCCGTGCTGTCCGCTCGGGTCTCGCTCCCCCGGCGACGGTCCATCTCGCGCCACTCGGGGCGCAGCCCGGCCAGGGTCGTGGTCGCGAAGTACAGGACTCCGCCCACGATCAGGCTGGGTATCAGTCCGACCAGGGCGACCGCGGCGCCGGCGACCAGCCCGCCGAGCGGGATGCCGGCCCAGGCCAGGGAGTCGCCGAGGGCGTGGACACGGCCCAGCAGGTGGCGGGGCACCCGCTCGAAGAGCACCGCTCCGATGATCGGGTTGAGGAAGCCGGAGCCGAAGCCGCTGATCGCGACGACCGTGAGCACCAGCCACATCGGCGCGCCGAGGGCGAGCACCAGGAAGCGGGGCGCGCCGCACAGCAGGAAGCCGGTGAAGAAGACCGTCCGGCGGGGCAGCCGGGAGGCGACGGCCGCCGCGATCAGGCTGCCGACGACCGCGGTGGCACCCATGACGGCGGCGAGCAGGCCGATGGCGGCCGGTCCGTTGCCGGACTCCCGTGCCCAGACCGGGACGAGAACGGTGACGAACCCGGCGTCGATCAGGTTGGTGATGCCGATCATCACGATCACGGTGAGCAGCAGCGGCTCCGATCGCAGGAAGGTGAAGCCCTCACGGAACATCCGCCAGTAGCCCGCGGGCGGCTCCTGCTCGGACGGATCGGTGGCCGCGGCGGGCACGGCCGAGCGCCCCATGCCGCGCGGGAGCGCGATCGCGATGATCAGCGACCCGAGCGCGAAGGTGCCCGCGTTGATCGCCAGGCCGGCCAGCGGGCCGATCAGGGCGACCAGCCCGCCGCCGACCGCCGGGCCGACGGTGGAGGCCAACCGCTCGGTGACGCCCGACAGCCCGGTGGCGCGTTCCATCGGCACCTGGGCGCGGTCGGCGGCCTCCGGGACCATGACGGACTTGGCCAAGTCCCCCGGGCCGCGCATCGCCCCGATCACCGCGACCATCACCAGCAGCACCCAGAACGGGAGCAGCCCCTGCGCGTGCAGCAGCGGGACCAGCCCGGCCGCGACGGCGCTGACCGCGTCCGTCGTCCAGGACACCACGCGCGGCCCGAGCCGGTCCACTAACGGCCCGGTCAGCGCCTTGACCGCCACGTACGGCGCCATCTCGGCGAACGCGACCAGGCCCGTCATGGTGGCACTGCCGGTGGTGGCCAGGACGAACCAGGGCAGGGCGATGGCCGAGACGCGCGTGCCGGTCAGGGAGACGGCCGTGGCGGTCAGTACCCCGGCCAGCGGCCGGAGGCTGCACCCGGACGGGGCGACGACGGTGGTGGTCATGCGGTTTCCCCCTCGCTCGTGGTGGTCGCGTCCGGCAGGACGTGGACGACGACGGAGACCTGCTCGGTGCCCTCCGGGGCGGGCCCGCCGTGGTCGATCCGCCGGTAGCGCCGGATCACCTCGAACAGCTCGCCGGTCAGCTGCTCGGCCTCGGCGGGCGTGAGCTGCAGTCCCTGGTCGCTGAGGTCCGTCACCCGGCGCCAGTCGCGCGGCATGGTCTCGAAGGCGTCCAGCGTGCGCTGGGCCACCAGGGTGTGCGCGGCCAGGACGGACCGCAGGAACCCGGCGGCCGTCTCGGGCTCCTCGTCCGCCATGTCGTCCCCCGTCCAGACGGTCATCCGGTGGGCCGAACGCCACCACCGCTCACGGGCGTTGCCGCGTTCCTCGTCCTCCTCGACGAAGCCCGCGGCGGCGAGCTGGCGCAGGTGGTAGCTGGTGGCTCCGGAGTTCAGCCCCAGCTGCGCGGCGAGCCTCGTCGCCGTGGACGGGCCGTGCTTGCGCAGCAGTCCGACCAACTGCATGCGAACGGGGTGCGCCATCGCCCTCATGTTCTTGGCGGTGATGGCGATGTGCGGGTCGTCGCTGTGCTTCCAGCCGCGTTCTTCGGTCATGGCAGGAGACTAGAACCCCAAAGAGTTCTTTGCAAAGGGTTTTTGCGAAGAACTCTTTGGGGTTGCTCGTCATGGAGGAGCCCGCCATGGTGGAGCCCGCCGCTCCCGGCCCCGCCGGTCGGCGGGTGTCCGACCGGCCGCTCGGCGGGGCTCCCGGAACGGACCGCGACCCGGAGCGGGATTGTCACCCGGGCGGCCGAGGCGCAGGCTGGCAGGAAGGGCCCGGAAGGCGGCCCACCCCGTTCGGCTGCGGATTCGATGACGGCCGCCGGGGAGCACGAGGGGCAGGTCGATGGCACGCGGGAGGCTCTGGGGCTACGTCGCGTCGGGGGCCCGGGCGCTCGGCGCGTTCGGCGGCACCGTCGGCGCGAGCAGCACGGGCGGCCCCGGCCGCCGGGGCGGGTCCGGACGCCCGGGCGCACTGGTGACCGCCGAGGCCGAGGAGGGAGTCGGCCCGTTCTCGCCGGGCGCGATGGCCGCACCCAGGCCGCTCACCCGCACGGAGCTGGAGCGGCTGCGGTGGACCGGCCGGCAGGCCGGCTGCGAGCCGATGGCCCGGCACGTCCAGGTGGCCGACGTGCTCCGCCGGGTGGTGCGCGGCGGCGGCCGGGCGGCGGCCGTCACGGTCCGGGTCGCGCCCGGGCTCCCGGTGGTGGCCGGGGACGCCCGCCGGCTGGAGACCGCCGTCGCCGGACTGGTCGACCACGCCATCCGGCGCAGCCCGCTGGGCGGTCGGGTGCTGGTGCGGGCCGACGTGGCGGGCGGCGCGCCCACGCCGCGGGCCCCCCGCCGGGCGGCGGCGACCCGCGGCCGGGTGGAGATCCGGATCTCCGACCGGGGCGCCCACGAGATACCCGAGGCGCGCGAGTGGCTGATCACGGGCGCGCGGGCGGACGGCCCGGCGGGGCCCGCCCTGCACAGCCTGGTGCTGGCCGCGGGCGGCGGGCTCACGGTGGAGACCACCCCCGGCGGCGGACTGACCGTGGTCCTGCTGCTGACCGTCGCGCGGGAGTGACGGGAGCACCCGCCGACCGCCTCCACCGGCGGGCCCACCCCGCCGAACCGGGACACTGTCGTCGAACCTGCGCCTGCCGGGCGAACGACGCGAGTTCGACGGCGGCGCCCTAGACTTGCCCCATGCCCCGGCTCAACGACCAGGTCAGGGAACTGCTCCAGGAGTACGCCGATCTGATCAACATCACCGGCGGGGACGCCTTCCGGGCCCGCGCCTACGAGAAGGCCGCCCGTGCGGTCGGCGGCCACCCCGAGGACGTGGCCGGCTTGGACGTCAGGGGCCTGCAGGAGATCCCCGGCGTCGGCAAGTCCACCGCCGAGAAGATCGCCGAGTTCCTCGCCACCGGAACCTTCCCCGCCCTGGAGGCGCTGCGCGCCGAAATCCCGTCCGGCGTACGGGAGATGATGGTCGTCCCCAGTGTCGGGCCCAAGCGAGCCCTCGCCCTCTACCGCGATCTCGGGATCGCCTCGGTGGACGAACTCGGCGCGGCCGCCCGCGCCGAGAAGCTCGCCGACCTGCCCGGATTCGGCGAGCGCAGCGGCGAGAAGATCCTGCACGGCATAGAGCTGATGCGGCAGTCCGGCGGCCGCACCCTGCTGGACACCGCCACC
Organism: Kitasatospora sp. NPDC057542; assembly: GCF_042801945.1. Classification (NCBI taxonomy): domain Bacteria; kingdom Bacillati; phylum Actinomycetota; class Actinomycetes; order Kitasatosporales; family Streptomycetaceae; genus Kitasatospora; species Kitasatospora sp. NPDC057542. Next base: position 6,118 of record NZ_JBHVFE010000192.1, on the reverse strand, counting down.
GAGCTGGCCGAGCAGCTGGTCGCCGCGCTCTCCGCCGTCCCCGGCTGCACCCGCTGCACGTTCGCGGGCTCGCTGCGCCGGATGCGCGAGACGGTGGGCGACATCGACATCCTCGCGACCGCCGAGGACTCCGCCCCGCTGATGGCCGCGCTCACCGAACTCCCCTACGTCGCCGAGGTGATCGGCAGCGGGAGCACCAAGACCTCGGTCCGCACCACCCAGGGCGTACAGGTGGACCTGCGGGTCCTGCCGGAGGAGGACTGGGGAGCGGCGCTGGTCTACTTCACCGGCTCGAAGGCGCACAACATCAAGCTCCGCACGATGGCCGTCCGGGCCGGGCTGAAGCTCTCCGAGTACGGACTGTTCGAGGTGGACGGCGGCGCCAAGGTGGTCTCGGAGACCGAGGACGAGGTGTACGCGGCGCTCGGCCTGCCGTGGATCCCTCCGCCGCTGCGCGAGGACCGGGGCGAGATCGAGGCCGCACTGAACGGCGGGCTCCCGGAGCTGGTCCAGGAGTCCGACCTGCGCGGCGACCTGCACACCCACACCGACCTGACCGACGGGCTGGCCACCCTGGAGGAGATGATCGACACCGCCGCAGCCCGCGGTTACTCCTACTTCGCCGTCACCGACCATGCCCCGGACCTGGTGATGCAGCGGATGACGGACGAGAAGATGCTCGCCCAGCGCGAGCAGCTGAGGCAACTCGCGGGCCGGCACAAGAAGTTGCGCCTGCTGCACGGCACCGAGCTGAACATCGGCCCGGACGGCGGGGTGGACTGGCCACCCGGGTTCCTGGCCGGCTTCGACGTCTGCGTGGCCTCCGTGCACTCGCACTTCGCCCTGAACCGGGCCGCCCAGACCCGCCGGCTGGTCCGCGCCTGCGAGAACCCGTACGTGCACGTCATCGGGCACCTCACCACCCGCCGGATCGGCCGGCGCGGGCCGATCGACCTCGACCTGGACGCGGTGTTCGAGGCCGCCGCGCGCACCGGCACCGCGATCGAGATCAACAGCTCCCCGCAGCGGCTCGACCTGCGCGACGAGGACGTCCTGCGGGCCCGGCGGCACGGCGTGCGCTTCGCGATCGACAGCGACGCGCACGCCGCCGGCCATCTCGCCTACCCGCGTTACGGCATCGGCACGGCGCAGCGCGGCTGGCTCACCGCCGGGGACGTGATCAACACCTGGACCTGGCAGAAGCTGAAGCACTTCCTCCGCAAGGACGCGGTGCCCAGGTAGCCGCGGGGCGGCCCCGGCATCGAGGGGCGCCCGCGGAAACGCCATTCCCCGCCGCAGGAGGCCCCGGGCGAGGCCGGCACCCGGGCTGCGGTGCCCGAGCCCGGCCGCGCGCCCGAGGTCTCCGGCGTCCGGGAAGGCGCCCATGATTGACGCTGGCATGCCACCACCGGAAGGATTCCCGGATCATCCGACCGGCCCGCGGCACCCACCCGCGGGCCGCCCGACCCCGGGAACCCGCCTTGACCCTGCGCCCGTTGCTCCGCCGCGCCGCCGGTCTGGTCGGCGCCGCCGTCCTCACCCTGGCCGGCACCCTCACCGCCGCCGGCCCGGCCCACGCCGACTTCGGCACCGACTACCACGACCCGGTCACCGCCACCAAGCCGCTCACCCGCCCCGACACCCGCTCCTGCACCGTCGAGGTGATGCACGAGCGCGAGTTCCGCAACGGGTACGGCAACCCGCCGGACACCCCGTACGACACGACCCTCGCCCCGCCCGCCGACTGCGCCGGCCCCTGGTCGGCGGTGGTCCTGGACCTCCACGGGCAGGTCGCCGGACGGCAGTTCGACCGGATCTTCAGCGTCCGCGTCGGCGGCGTCCAGGTGCTGCTCTCCTCCACCCCGGAGCCGTCCAAGGACGGCATCGCGTGGAGCGTCGAGCACGACGTCACCCGCTACGCCCCGCTGTTCGCGAGCGGCCCGCAGGAGTTCTCCTTCGACCTCGCCAACGTCACCGACTCCACCTACACCGGCGTCTTCACGATCAGCGCGAGCCTGACCTTCTACACCGCGGACGACCGCCGGCCGGCCGCCCGCTCCGCCGACCGGGTGCTCACCACCGGGCCGTTCGGGCTCACCCAGGCCGCCCCCGCCGCCGGGCGCGACCTCACCTTCCCGCAGAACCTCGAACGCCTCACCGCCGAGGTCTACGCCCGGGGCGGCGGCGCCTGCGAGGAGTTCGCGTACGCCTCCGCACCGGACGCCTTCGCCGCCGCCAACCCGGGCACCGGCATCTGCGGCAAGGGCCCGTTCCGCGAGCTGCGGCTCACCGTGGACGGCCGGGTGGCCGGCGCGGTCTGGCCGTACCCGGTGATCTACACCGGCGGCTGGGACCCGCTGCTCTGGCGGCCCGTGCCCGGCGTCTTCGCGTTCGACCTGCCCGCCTACCGGCTCGACCTCACCCCGTACGTCGGGCTGCTGCTGGACGGCCGGCCGCACGCCGTGGGCGTCACCGTGAACGCCGCCGAGGCTCAGAGCAACGACGTCTGGACCGGCCAGGTCAACCTCTTCGCCGAGACGGACCACGGCGCCGCCCGCACCACCGGGCAGCTCACCGACTACCGGGTCGCTCCGGAGGCCACCGTCGCCACCGACCTCGCCGACCACGGCGGCGGCAGCGGCGACTGGACGGTCACCGCCGCCCGCAACGACCTCGCCCGGGGCTGGGTGCAGACCTCGCACGGCCGGATCACCACCGAGGTCCGCGACGAACTCGCCTTCCGCTCCGCCCAGCGACTGCGCGACGGCGGCAACGACGTGACGCTGCACAACGGCACCGACCTCACCCGCACCACCGCCACCTGGGGCGGCGGACCGCACCGCACCACCACCGTGCACGAGGGCGAACCGCTGGACGTCGGCTACAAGGTGAGCCGCGACGCGGCCGGCAACACCGACCAGTCCACCACCATGGACCTCGGCTACCACCGTGAGGCCACCACGGCCACCGGCGGCCACATCACCGAACGCTCCACCGTCGACCACACCCTGCGCCCCACCGCCCGGCGGCACGACGGGGACCGCACCGTCCGGACCGGCAGCAGCACCGAGGAGTACCGCAGCACCGGGCCCGAGGGGCCGTACCAGCGGACGCTGAGCTTCGTGGACGGCTGGCCGCGCCCCTGAGGGCGATCCCCGCTGCCCGTATTGCGAAAATTGGTCGGATTCATGCCGCTCACCTCTGGTGCACGGCGCGTAGGAGGCGCATGATGGGAAATGGACCTGCGAGGTAGCTGAAGGAAGTTCGACCGCAGGAGGCAGTGGCGACGGATCGAGACGGATCAGGGTCTGCCGCTGAATTACTACCTCGGTCGACGATCGAACTACCGGCCGGAGGACGTCAAGTCCGGAGGCCACCCCAACCTCGTAGGTTCAGCGCGTCCACGGAGCATCCCCTCGGCCCCGTGGACGCGCCCCCGTCCGTACGCCCCTCGGCTACCGCCCGCCCGCCCAGCCCATCTCCCAGGCGTGCACCGCGATCCCGACCCGGTTCGCCACCCCGAGCTTGCGCTGGATGCTGGCGACGTGGGTCTTCACCGTCCCCGGCGAGATGAACAGCTCCGCGGCGATGTCCGCGTTGGTGAGGCCCGCCGCGACGTGCCCGGCGATCTCCACCTCCCGCTCGGTCAGCGGCACCACGAGCCCCGGCCGGCGGCGCTCCGGTCGGCGCGGCGCCGTCACGTGCCGCAGCAGCCGGACCGTGACCGACGGGCTGATCAGGCTCTCCCCGTCCGCCGCCGCCCGTACCGCCTCCGCCAGCAGGGACGGGCCGGAACGCTTCAGCAGGAAGCCGGACGCCCCGTGCTGCAGCGCCGGGTACACGTACTCGTCCAGGTCGAAGGTGGTCAGCACCACCACCCGCACCGGCTCCGCCACCCCCGACCCGGCCAGCCGCCGGGTCAGCTCCAGTCCGTCCATCCGCGGCATCCGGATGTCCACCAGCGCGACGTCCGGCCGCAGTTCGGCCGCCAGTTCCAGCGCGGCGAGCCCGTCCGCCGCCTCGCCCACCACCTCGATGTCCGGCTGGGCCGTCAGGATCCGCCGCACGCTGCGCCGGACGGCCTCCTGGTCGTCCGCGATCAGGGTGCGGATCACCCGCGGGCCCGCGCCGTTCGTACTCGTCACGCCCAGCAGTGTGGCGCACTGCCGCCGGACGGGAAAGTTCACGCGGCGGACCCGGCCCGGTTCACCTCCGTCCGGTGGGCCGGCCGCCATGCTGTTCGACAAGTACCGCGTGGACCTGGTGGTCTGCGGCCACGAGCACCACTACGAGCGCTCGCGCCCGATCCGCGGCCGGCAGCCGACCGACACCCGCACGCCGGTCCCGGTCTCCACCGACACCGAGACGATCGACACCACCAAGGGCGCCGTCCACATGGTCGTCGGCGGTGGCGGCACCCCGGCCCCGTCCAACCAGCTCTTCTTCAGCCCCGCCAAGGCCCGGGTGATCACCGGCGTCGGCGCCGCCGACCCGGCCACCGGCAAGCGCCCGCCGGTGTACGTGATCGAGGACGCCCCCTGGTCCGCCTTCCTCCGGGACGCCGACAACCCGTACGGCTTCGCGACCTTCGACGTCGACCCGGGCGGTCGCAACGGGCAGACCACCATCGGCGTCACCTACTACTCCGTCACCGGCCCGTACGGGGACCTCGTCCCGGTCGACCGCTTCACCCCGACCCGTCCGCGCGGCACCCGCGGCGGCGGCCGGGGCCACTGAGGCCTGCCTGAAGAGGGGGGATTACCCCCCGTTCGCCGGCCTGCTGCCCCGACGCGGCATCCACCTGCCGGCACCATGGTCCAGCCGATCTTGAACGCCCAGGCTGAGCACATCCGAATTCCCGAATGGAAGGAACTGTCCGTGTTCAGTCCCAAGCCGTCCCGTCGCCGTGCCGTCCGCGCCGCAACCGTCGGGACTCTCGCCGCCGTCGCCTGCACCACCCTCATGGTGGGCAGTGCCGGGGCGATCGTCAACGGCGGTGACTCCACCGAGCGCTACCCCTTCATGGCGGTGATCCCGATGTCCGCCCCGGAAGCCGGCCTGCTCGACGGCAACTGCGGGGGGTCGCTGATCGACCGCCAGTGGGTGCTGACGGCGGCGCACTGCGTGACCGGGGAGGGCATCGAACTCGACGGCACCGTCCGCATCGGCAGCGACCGGCGCAAGACCGGCGGAACCGTCCGGAAGATCGACCGGGCCTTCGTCCATCCCGGCTACGTGAACGGCGACGGGCGGGGCCCCAACAAGGACGACCTCGCCTTGGTCCGCCTCGACCGGCCCGTCGCCCAGCAACCCATCAAGATCACGAAGGAGGCGGGCCGCCCGGGTACCCCGACCCGGCTCCTCGGCTTCGGCACCACCGTCGACGGCCGGTTCGACTTCCCCGACCACCTGCAGGAGCTGGACACCCGCCTGGGCGCCGAGTCCGAATGCGCACCCGGCTACGCCGGCCCGACCAGGCTGTGCACGGTCAGCCCCAAGCCCGAAGCCATGGCGTGCCACGGCGACTCCGGCGGCCCGCAGCTCCAGAAGGCCCGCAACGGACGGTGGGAACTCGTCGGCGTCACCTCGGGCCCCGGCGTCCCCGGCGTACCGTGCTCGGCCGGCCCCGGGCTCTACACCAGCGCGCCCGCCTACGCGAACTGGATCGAGCAGACCATGAAGGCCAACAGCAGCCACTCACTCAACGAAGCCGACACCGTGCTCGCCGACCGGATGGCGGACACCGGCGCCACGTCGGCCGAACTCCCGTAACACGCCCGGCCGCTGACACCGTCACGGCACTCGGCCGGCCGACCCCGTCGCTGTTCGCACCCGGCCCCGCCCTCGTACGGGCCGACTCCTCGCCGCGCACCGTAGCTCGGAGACCCGACACACCCTGCCGGATCAGCCGAGCACGCGCAGCCGAGCCGGAGTCGTCCTGGCCACTCTGATCCTCCGGATCCGAGAACCGGCCAGGTGATCAGTTGCCGGCCGGGCCCCTGGCCGACAGCCGCAGGGTGTACCTGACGGCACCCGTCGGGCCGGCGGAGACCGCCCGCAACGCGTCACCCCTCCGCCGTGCCCCTCCGCCGTCCACGGAAGCGGCGTCGACCCGCTC
>NZ_JBHVFE010000191.1:0-15543 GCF_042801945.1 Kitasatospora sp. NPDC057542 | reverse complement strand
CAGCACCGGCGACACGCCGACCGCGACGGCGGCATCCTCGCTGGTCAGGCCCTTCGCAACGAACCGCCAGAACCGCTGCCGCTCGGCCCGCCGACCGATCGGAGGCCGACCCGGCGACCGCAATGGCGGACGACCCGCCTTCAGCGCTGCACGCGCCCGTCCCTGAGTCACAACACCCTCCTCGATCGAGGTGTTGCGACGATCAGTTGAATCCGCCTTCGCTGCCGCGGTCCGAGTGAGAGATGCAGCCGCGTTCCAGGCCGCCGCGGCCGGCGGCCATCCGTAGCGCGGCCACCGGCAGCTCGGCGCGGTGGTGGTCGGCCATCGCGTAGCCGACGACTTCGCGGGTGGCCAGGTCGATGCAGGTGGCCAGGTAGAGCCTCCTGCCACTTCGCAACGCGGACCGGCGATCTGCTGACCGTCTGCAACAGGCCGGGACCAGCAGGTACTCCGGTGTCCTTGGCAGAGCGCCGCCCGGCCGTTCCCTCCGCAACCTCGTGAGGTGTATAAAGGCCGCACGCGGGAAGTGTTGGGACGTGAGCACCTCAGCGAACGCCGGGCGACGGGGCAGTCCACACACTCGCGCGACGGACCGTTCTACCGACATTTCCGGTGGCCAGCTCCGCAGACGTGGACAGCAACTCATCTCTGAGACCTGCACCAACGGCGAATCAGACCATGGGGACGGGCAGACAAGCCTCCTCGCCATCTCCATCGGCGTTGCTTCGAGGCGCGACCCGACACCGGCCACTGGCATGTCGCCGCGGCCTGGCTGCATCTCGCGCCGCCAGGTGCTGCGCTTGGGTATGGGTGCTGCTGTGGCCGTCGGCGTCAACATCACCGCCGTCGGCTGCACCGGCACCGATGCCGACAGCAATGGCGACAGCGACGGCAGCGGTGGCGGCGGTGGCGGCGAGAGTGCCAACGGAGGTGGACACGGCGAAAATACCGACCCACCGCGATTCTGGCGCCACCTCACCAATGTCGGCTGTTCGATTGATTCGACACCCGCAGTGGTCGGCGGGGTGGTGTATGTCGGTACAGGCTCCCCCGCGTACGTGTACGCCCTGGACGGGGCCACCGGCACCGAAAAGTGGACTTTCGCCCCAGAGAGCGCCATCTACTCGTCGCCCGCAGTCGTCGACGGGCTGTTGTACATCGGCAGCACCGACGGAAACCTCTATGCCCTGGACACAGCCACCGGTACCCAGAGATGGGCGTTCCCCGCAGGTGGCGCGGTCAACACATCGCCGGCGGTGGTCGACGGGGTCGTGTACTTCGGCAGCTCGGGCGATCTCAGGAACACAGGCGGAGTGTTCGCGCTGGATGCGGCCACCGGCACGAAGAAATGGGCTGTCATCACCAGCGGCGGCGTGGGCTCGTCGCCTGCGGTCGTCGACGGAGTGGTGTACGTCGGCAGCGAGGACGGCAACGTATACGCCCTCGACGCGGCCACCGGCACGAAGAAATGGGCCTTCACCACGGGTAACTGGGTGAGGTCGTCGCCTGCGGTCGTCGACGGAGTGGTGTACGTCGGCAGCGAGGACGGCAACGTCTACGCCCTTGACGCGGCCACCGGCACGAAGAAATGGGCCTTCACCGCCAGCGGCGGCGTGGGCTCGTCGCCTGCGGTCGTCGACGGAGTGGTGTACGTCGGCAGCGGTGACAACAAGGTCTACGCCCTCGACGCGGCCACCGGCACGAAGAAATGGGCCTTCACCACAGGTAACTGGGTGAGGTCGTCGCCTGCGGTCGCCGGCGGAGTGGTGTACGTCGGCAGCGGTGACAGCAAAGTCTACGCCCTCGACGCGGCCACCGGCACAAAACGATGGGCTTTCACCACCAGCGGCATGGTCAGTTCGGGGCCCGCGGTCGTCGGCGGAGTGGTGTACATCGGCAGCGACGGCGGGTACGTGTACGCCCTCGACCCGGTCACCGGAACAGCAGGACCTGAGCTGCCCTCGCCAACGGTCACTACGCCGCCCACTGTAAAGAGAGCGTAGCTGTTCCCTCCCGGCCATCGAATCAGGGGCACCCCGTCTCCGTCCGCAGCAAGTGGGAACAGCAGTGATTCGTCCACGCCATAGCCCGCCCGGCACGTTCGCCCACTGGGCCGGACCTCGCGGCGGTTGCCGTGGACCAACCGATCGGGCCCCAGCGGTCGCACGCCCGCCGGCACAGGAAATGCACGCACACACGCAGACGATCACGCCACCGCATCGGAGGATCCTTGCCCATGAATCCACCACCGTCTCCCGGCTCGAACTCGCCGGACCCAGCAGAAGAAGCCCTATCGCCTGCCCTCGGCGTGCCGCCCAATGCGGTCCATGGCAGTGAGCCGCAGCCTGAGCCGGGGACCCCCACTCCACCCAGTTCGACTGCTTGGCAGGTCATGGCTGATGAGCGACTCCCGGGCTTCCGCAGACTTCGACCGAAGCACCGCGCCCTGTACGTGGCACTCACGGTCGGCGTGGTCCTGGGCGGCCTCATGCTCGCCTACTGCGCAACCTACGTCCTGGACCGTTCCACAGCCACCAGTCGGGCTCGCTCGGACAAGAACGCGCAGAAATCCGTGGACCGCGAAGGATCTGCCTTCGTCGCCACTATCACTCCCATCGACTATGAACAGGACATGCCCGAAGCCATTTTGATTCTCCTCGACCGGCCGCTGACCGACAACGAACAGGCAGCCCTCACCGCTTTGAAAGGAAGTGCCAAGGCGAAAGTCTGGACGTACCTAAAGTCTCTGGGCGGCCGAATCGTCGAGAGCACGTCCGCCGCTTCCCTCCAGGATGGCCACCAGTTGCCGGCAGGCTCCAGGGCTCAGCCGTTCAACCTGAACCTGAACAGCGACCGCAGTGCTGGGCTCACCATCAACGGCATGACCGCCGTGAAGGACTCCTGTGGCGAACCCGCTGCTAAGACGGTGATCGATCTTCCAACGGCCGGTTCATCCACCCGTCCGGGCCTGCTGTGGGATCTGAGCGGTGGGCAGGCGGACAAGCCTCAGGGGCCCTACATCCTCGATGCGGGAGAGGATCAGGGCCAACCGTACTTCCGGAAGAACGTTGTCGAACTGGGCAACGGCCAGTCGAACATGGCCTTCCGCGTTCAGCCCGAGGTGGCGACCCAGACCTGCAAATGGCACATCGACGCCTCGTATACCGACACGACCGGCTCCCACACCCAGCGCATTCCGAGCGGTACTGGCACTATCACCACCGAGGCCGTACCGAAGCAGCCCATCCAATACTTCGGGTGGGTCATCTCTCAAGGCTGGGGCTGCATCGGGCAAATGAGCCAAAAGGGTTGCACCGCCACAAAGACACTTGAGCGACTTAGGCCCACGGCTGGGCCTGATCCGCTTTGACGGGCGTCTGAGATCAGGAGCCTCAGCCCCAGCTGGGGCGAAGGCCGACGTGTGTCGCACGCCGCGCGAACCGTAGGGGTCCGACATCTGGGCCATCCGCTCCAGCAGGCTGGGCATCTCCCCGCGCCCGACGTCGGGCTGCCCGCGCGGCATCCGCACTGCCTTGGCGAGCATCCGGTCGGCGCCGCCGGTCATGTGGTGCACCGCGTACAGGTGGCCGCGGGCCCGCTCGGTGTACTTCAGTGCCTTCGCCGGCATCCTCAGCGCCTCGATGGTCGCGTCGTTCACCCCGGGCGGCCAGCGGTGCGCTTTGTCCGGCTCTTCGGTCCCGACGTCATCCGCCACCGATGCCTCCCGACGTGCTCGCCCGATCTCCGGGGACAGCGCCCACGCCGAAGCGGTCAAAGTCGTCACGCGCGACGAGCTCCGGCGGGATGCAGCTGGACTGAGTGCGGGTCTGGCGTTCGAGATCGGTGGCGTCCACGGACAGGCACCGCAGTAGCGGGCTCTGACAACCCGTCGCTGCCTCCGGCCGGCGTGCGACCGCCCATCCGAACTCCTCCCGGTGGCTGAGACATCTCGCGAACCGGAATCTCGGCCCCTTCTTGCGTCGAGCCGGATGCGCTGTCACAACTCCTCACGCAGACTGATTTGCGTGCTCGCCGACGGGGACAGCCTGCCAAGGTGAATCGGAAGCGGAGCTCCGAACAGGACGGTGCGCCGGACGTCTGTCATGGGGATCTCGGAAGTCGGCAAAGGCTGGAGATGCCTGATTCGTTGGGGGGCGGTCGCATGGACGGCGCTGGACCTGTCCGGGACAAGGCCGGACTACCGGGCGGAGTGCTGATACCGCATCCGCGTGAGGCTGCTGCGCCGCCGCCTGCGGAGTCGGGCGTCGACTTCTGCGGCGACGCCCTGCTTCTGCTGACCGGGCCCTTTTTCCCTGGGCCGGTCTCGCTCGCGGACTCTCCGGGCTTCGCCGTTCCGGCGGACGGCCGACTCGATCCGGAGGAGCGCCTCACGCTGGTGCACCGGTCCCTGGACCAGTTCCTGCGCGGCTCGCTCACCTTCGGCAATCCGCCGGTCGACCTGCTCACCCACTTCGCCGGGTCGGAGGAGTTCGACGCGCGGCTGACGGCGATCGTGCGGGAGACGACGGCGCTACCGGTGGAGCTGCACGTCACCGGCATCCTGTTCCCGGACGGCTACGGGTCGGTGGCCGTGCATATGCGCGTCGTCGAGGGGTGGACCGGGAGGCGGCGGGAGCAGCTCATCGACGGCTTCGGGCCGAAGGGCCGCGACGACCTTACCGCGCGTATCAGGGACGAGCTGCTGCCGGCCCTGACCGCGATGTCCGACCGGTGCCGACAGGGGCCGCCATGTCCCACAGTCCTGCCCTACTTCAACCTCACCTACGCGGGCTGCACCACCCACCCGGCACCCGGCCGGGCGACCCTCTTTGATGCGCTGCGGCACCTGATCTACCCCCGCTCCGCCGCGCCGATCCCCTCCGAATCAACGTGGCCACAGGAGTTCTTCTACCCCGGATACGCCTTCTTCCTGCTGGCCTCCCGAGACGGCCCCAGCGACACGCTCGGCCAACTCGAACACCTTCTCGGTCAGTTGAACGTGCACTACGCCCGGCTCGAACGCTCCGCCAGTGCCGCGGAACGGATCATCCGCGAAATGGCACTGAACGAGGACCCCGAACTGCTCATCGCGCTGGAACGACGGCTGCGCGCCGACTACCAGGCGCTGGTGCGGCCCACGTTCAGCTACGACTTCCACGTGCTCAAGCTGCGCGACAGTGTCCTGGAGGCGTGGGAGACCGAAAAGGTGCGCGAGCGCACCGACACCCTGCTCGAGATGGCGCGGCGCGCGGTGGAACGCAAACTGGAGCACGACCAGATGCGCCGGGTGACGAGGGTCAACCTCGCAGTGACGATCGTGGCTATCCTGAGCTTCGTCCAGTGCGTCGACTCGGCCCTCAACCTGTGGTCGAGGTTCTTCGAGTAAGAGGGGTGGGGATCGTGCCGGTGGACGTGCAGATCTGCGTCGCGGACGGGCTGATCTACGACGGTCTCGACTACGCCGACCGGATCGAGCAGCGGCTGACCCGAGCCGGCCTGAGCTGCGGCCGCCTGAACCTGGTGACCGAGGCAGCCGATCTGACCGCGCGACGGCCACAGCCGGCCTTGGCGTACGTGTTCACCGGAGGCCAGACCTCGGTGCACTCTGACGCCGCGTGGATGCGCGCGACCATCAAGCTGATGGGGGAACTCGTCGCCGACGCGAATGGGCGCGACGGCGACACCGGCCCTGCGGTGGTCGGCGTGTGCCTGGGCTCGCAGCTGATCGCCGAGGCGTTGCGTCCGGGCTCGATCATCGACACCTCGGGCATCGAGGTCGGCCTGACCGAGGTGAACCGGGTCGGCGACCGCCAGGGCGTCGGCGTCGTGCCGTCGTTCCACTACCAGGCGATCAGTCCGCAGATCGAGGAAGTGGACGGCGTGCGTATCGAGTACCGCAACGAGCACACCTCTGTCCAGGCGCTGAGCTACGGCGAGCGGGTCTTCGGATGCCAGTTCCACCCCGAGCTGACCCCGGACGACGTGCGCCGGCTGATCGACTTCAACGAGGACGTCATCAGCTGCTGGCACGGCGACGCGGCCGCTGCGCATCGCTCGGTCGAGCAGTACCAGGACGAACTGCCCGAGGACCTCTTCGAGCGCCTGGTGATCGACCGCATCACGCGCTGACGCCGACGGGGTGCGTCGCCTCGAACTCGCGCGCACCGAGATCCGTGGCCTGGGCAAAGAAGCTGATCTCGACTCAGGTCCATCTCCGCAGTCCGCGTGTCTGTCAGAGGATCTGGACCGTTGAGAGAGGCTTCAGTGACGACTGGTTGAAGAGCGTCCTGGACATCCGCTTGCCGTTGACCGACAAGGTCTGGATGGTGACGGTGGCTTCCTGCGTTGCGATCTCCACGCCGGGAGAACGCCGGACGGGGTAGTCGGGCTGCGGCAGTCGGCCAGGGTTCGCGCGTTCAGGTGCGGCTCTCAGTGGGTGTTTTGGTAGTTGTATTCCTATACGCGGCTTTCACCCCTGTCCACTTTCGTGACACTGCAGCCGATAGGAGAAGATTGCTCCGCCTTCAATTGCCGGCTGGGCTGTCCATCTCATCCGCTTCTGTGCTCTGAAATCCGTCTGGCTTGAAGAAGTCATAGAACCGCCCAACGAGCTGCGGAACGGGATCCTCCGCCGCATCCGTGCCGACGCTGGTGCCGTGAGCCAGCGGAAGCCGTACCCCAGCGACCTGTCCGACGCCCGATGGGCCCTGATCGAACCGAAACTGACGGCCTGGAGAAAGGCCCGGCTCGACCGCCGGCCCACTGGGAAATCGGCCCAGGTCGAACTGCGCGACGTCTTCAACGCGATCCTCTACGTCAACCGCACGGGAATCCCCTGGAAGTACCTCCCGCACGACTTCCCGAACCACTCCACCGTCTACGCCTACTACGCGGCCTGGCGCGACGAGGGAATCTTCGCGGAACTCAACTATGACCTGACCGGCCTGGCCCGCGTGAAGGAGGGGCGCAAGCCTGAGCCCGGATCCACCGGGTGATCGCTGTCGGGGAGGTCCCGCAGAACGAAGAGATGCCTTGCGACCTGCGATGATGGGAGTTCTCTAGGCTCTACCACGCACAATCAGCAAGGCATCTCTCAAGTGCAATCCTCTCACGCCGTCTCGGCCGTCTCCGTCGCGTTCGACGAGCCGAATCTGATCGCGGATGCCGGGCTGGTCCCGGTGGTCCGCTTGGCCGAGAACGTCGGGCTGCCCGCCCTGGTCGGTGAGCGGCTGCGCATTGAAGACAACCGCAGCAGTGCCGGAGCCAATCCGGCCGCGAACGTGATGACGCTGGTCGCGGCGATGTGCGCCGGGGCCGACTCGATCGACGACACCGACCGGCTCCGGCACGGCGCGATGGGCCGACTGTTCGGCGGGCACAGACGAACCGGCCAGGGTACGTCCCCTTGCGGGTCGGCCAGATGGGGTGTTTCTCCAACGGAGCCGGGGCCACCCGCGAGCACGACGCCCTGCTCGCCGCCCGTCGGGCGAACGCCGCCATGCACCCCTGTTACACCTGCGAGGGCTCCATCGGAGGCAAGCCGGACTCGGTCGCCGAACTGCGCAAGCCGGTCGACCCGTACCGCCTGGAATGCCCCGACTGCGACGACAAACGCCACGCCAACGGTCGCCCGCCGATCATTCTTCCCCTGCCCACCAACCGCGACCGCCGCCGCGCTGCGGCCGGCAGGCTCGACGACCCGTACTGGTACATCCGCCTGCACCACGCGAAGGAGTACCCCAACCGCTGACCAGCCCCATGGGACGGCAGCGACCGAAGCGACCGACACCGAAAACAGGCCGACCAGGCGGTGCGCGCCACGAGCAATGGGGGTGCAGCGCGCACCGCCCACCCGATCCTGCCAGAGCCCCGCAACCCGGCTTGCCGCCGCGCGTACGGTTCGGCGAGCAGCGACCGCTCACCGGTGTGCAGCAGGTCGAACGCGACGTACAGAGCGGGCGTAGCCACCACCCCGGTCTGCACCGCTGCCGCACGTAGTGTCACCGCAGCCGCTGCGCCGGGGTCGCCGTCCGGTCCGGGACCGCCCTTCCGGCCGGCCACCGACACCGGGCCCAACAACAGCGAAGGCGACCAAGCAGAGGGAGGTCGCCGAAGTCGTGGGGACATTCGCCACCCTCAGAGCCCTTCCGGAAGGCTGCCCTTCGGAGTGGGACTCTCGTCGCCGAGGGCGCAACGCATGGCCGCTGCCAGAGCGTCGGCTGACTCCCTGGCTCTCATAAGGGCATCCGTCGCGTCCTCCTCCGTGATGCCCCCACGAAAGGTCGCGCCATCACGCAGTACCTGAGGGTAGTCTCAAGGTGCCGACTCAGATCCGCACCCGCCGCAAGCACTTCGTTGGGCCCCGCCACCTGCACCAGCCCCCAGAGCGGCTGAAGACGCTCAATCTCCCGTCGGGCTGCGGAGACCGCGTCATGCAAATCCCGCTCCGACTCGTGGCGCTTCGTCGCCAGTTGAACCAGCCCCAGGCACTTGTAGATGCCCTTGATCAAGGGGTCGTAGACAGCCCGCCGGGCCGCGCGCTCCTCGCTGGCCTTGCGTTCAGCCCGTTCGTGAACCGCTGGATTTCGCTGTTCAGCAACCTGCCGCCGCGCGTTTCGGAGAGCCACCCCAGCCGCGAGAACGCCCACCAGAAGACCGCTAGCAGCTCCGACCAGGGCACTTGGCATGTCAGCCATATCCATAATTCGATCACCTGACTGTACTTCGCGCACCCTGATCACGGCGGTGGCCTGGCGGTGCTGGACCGCCGACCGGTGGGCTGCTCGCTGCCGCTCGGGTCGCCAGCGACCTGCTGCGCCTCGCCGTCGTCCTGGTGGTCGTGCTGCTCGTCGGCCGCGCGGCCTGTCTCCTGCTCCTCCTGCGCCGCATGGCCGCTACCGCGCCGCGCCTGGCCCCCCCACGCCCACACAGCTGCGCCCCCGTACCGCCACCGGGGCGTCCGCTGCCCGCGACGCCGGAGCCTCCAAAGCCGACTGGGCTGCCGTCCTCGCCGCCGGAGTCCGGCGCCCCACTCCAGGAACACCGAGGCACCGGCCCCGGCGTATGGGAAGCAGAAGAGCCGGAGGCCGCCGGGCTCGGTCCGGCCGGGGATCGGCCGGACCCAGCTCCGGGCCGTTCGTGGTGGTGCCGAGTGCAGGGTTCCGCTCCTACTGGTCGGGACGAGAGGGGTCGACAGGAGTGGGGTGCGCGTTCAGGCGCCGTGCCAGGACTTCCACAGCGCCGCGTACCCGCCGCCGGCCGCCAACAGCTCGCTGTGGCTGCCCAGTTCGGTCACCCGGCCGCCGTCCATGACCGCCACCCGGTCCGCATCGTGGGCGGTGTGCAGGCGGTGGGCGATGGCGATCACGGTGCGGCCCTTGAGCACGGCCGCCAGGGAGCGTTCGGTGTGCCGGGCCGTGGTCGGGTCGAGCAGGGAGGTCGCCTCGTCCAGGATCAGCGTGTGCGGATCGGCCAGGACGACGCGGGCCAGGGCGAGTTGCTGGGCCTGCTGGGCGTCCAGGCGGTGCCCGCCGGCGCCGAGCTCGGTGTCCAGCCCGTCCGGCAGCTCGTCCACCCAGTCGACGTCGACGGCGGCCAGCACCGTGTGCAGCTCCTGGTCGGTGGCAGCGGGCGCGGCGATCAGCAGGTTGTCCCGGACGGTGCCGAGGAAGACGTGGTGCTCCTGGGAGACCAGGACGACGTGCCGGCGCAGCTGCGCCGGGACGAGCTCGGTGACCGGCACCTGGCCCACCGTCACCCGGCCGGTGCGTGGCGCCTCCGCTCCGGCCAGCAGTCGGCCCAGGGTGGACTTGCCGGCACCGGAGGGGCCGACCACCGCCAGCCGCTCGCCCGGGCGGACGGTGAGGTCGACCCCGTGCAGGACGTCCCGCTCGCCCTGGTAGGCGTACCGGACGCCGACCACGTCGATCCGGTCGTCCGCCGGCTCGCCGCCACCGGTCACGACCGGGGCGTCCACCTGGCCGATGCCCTCGACCCGGGCGAAGGAGGCGTTGCTGCGCTGGAGTTGGTCGAGCCAGAGCAGCATTTTGTCCAGCGGCTCGGAGAGCTTCCAGAAGTAGAGGGCGCAGGCGACCACCGCGCCGGTGGTGACCGCGCCGGTGCCGCGCAGGGCGCCGCCGAGGAGCAGGACGCCCGCGACGGGGGCGATGTACGAGAACTCGACCACCGGGAAGAGCACGGTGCGCAGGTTGAGGGTGCGGGTGCGGGCCACCCGGCAGCGCTCGACCGCCTCGGCGGCGGCGGCGATCCGGCGCTCCTGGAGGCTCAGCGCCTCGACGGTGCGAGCGCCCGCCGCGGTGGAGGTGAGGATCTCGACGAGGGCGGAGTTGGTGGCACCCTCGGCGAGGTAGCCGGTGTGGGCACGGCGCAGGTACCAGCGGGTGGCGAACCAGATCCCGGACAGGCAGAGCGCCCCGCAGATGCCGAGGAACGGGTTGACCGCGAGCATGGCGGCCAGGATCAGGAGGACCTGGACGAGGGCGACGGAGACCTCGGGCCCGGCGTCGCGCAGGGTGGTGCCGACGGTGCCGACGTCGGCGGTGCCGCGCGTCATCAGGTCACCGGTGCCAGCGTGCTCGACCACCGAGGCGGGCAGGGCGAGGGAGCGGTCGACGAACTGCTCGCGGATCCGCGCCAGGGTCCGCTCGCCGAAGCGGTGGGCGGCGTAGCGGGCGAAGCGGCCGAGGAGTAGCTGGGCGAGCGCGAAGCAGAGGATGCCCAGGGCGAGCCGGTCGACGTGTCCGGTCCCGGCTCCGCCCCTGACGTCGTCGATGATCCGGCCGAGCAGCCAGGGGCCGCCCAGTCCGGCCGCCGCGGCCAGTGCGTTGAGGATCAGCATCGTGGCGACCGCGCGGCCGTCCTGGCGCACCAGGCGCACGGCGGCCCGACGGACCTCGGCGGGCTCGGCGATCGGGAGCCGCCCCGGAGCGGTCTCGGTTTGAGCGGTCATCGGACGGTCTCCTCGGCGGGCGTGGACTCGGTGGCTGGTTCGTGGTCGCCGCGTGCCACCAGCTCGCGGTAGCCGGGCTCGGAGGCGAGCAGCTCCCGGTGCGGGCCGGCCGCCGCCAGCCGGCCGTCGACGAGGTAGCAGACGGTGTCGGCCTGCTCCAGCAGGACGGGGGAGGTCGAGGTGAGGGCGGTGGTGCGCCCGGCCCGCGCCCGGCGCAGCCCGGCGGCCATGGCCGCCTCGGTGTGGGCGTCCACGGCGGAGGTGGGCTCGACCAGCAGGAGCACCTCCGGGTCGGCCAGCAGGGCGCGGACGAGCCGCAGCCGCTGGCGCTGCCCGCCGGAGAGGTTGCTGCCCTGCGCCTGGACGGGGGCGTCCAGACCGTCGGGCAGGGCCTGCACGATGTCCTCCGCGGCGGCGTCCCGGACGGCCTGGGCGATGGCCGGGGCGGTGTGTTCGGACCGGCCGCCGACCACGGCGCGCAGCGGGCCGGAGAAGAGGTCGGCGTCGTTGTCCGCCACCACGATCCGGCTGCGGACCTCGGCCAGGGCGACGTCCGCGAGCGGCACCCCGCCCCAGGTCGCGGCGGATCCGCGGTACCGGCCGAGCCGGTCGACCAGGGCGGCGGACTCGGCCGGGCGGGCGCTGACGATCGCGGTCAGCCGGCCCGGGGCCAGCTCCACACCGGTCTCGGTGTCGTGCAGGCTCGACGCTTCGTCAGGAGCGGGCCGGAGTGTCGCGGCGTCCTCGACGGCGGGCTTCAGGCCGAGCAGCCGGATCACCCGCCCGGCGGCCACCAGGCCCCTGGTGAGGTCGTACCCACCCTCGATGAAGCTGGAGACCGGCACCACCAGGACGGCCACGTAACCGTAGACGGAGACCAGCGTGCCGATCGTGATGGTGCCCTCGGCGGCCATCCGGGCGGCCAGCCAGGTCACCAGGGCGAGGAAGAGGGCGGGCAGGCCGACCGAGAGCGCCTGGATCCAGCTGGTCACGGCACCGACCCGGTAGCCCTCGGCCTGCAGGGCCTGCGAGCCGCGCAGGTAGCGGCCGGCCAGCAGTTCCTTGCCGCCGATGCCGTTGAGCACGCGCATGCCGCCGACGATGTCCCCGATCCGGGCCGTCAGCGCACCCTGCCGCTCCCGGTACTTGGACTCCGCGCCCTGGAGGCGCTCCAGCAGCGGGCCGACCACCACCGCGAGCAGCGGCACCCCGAGCAGGACCACCAGGGCGAGCGGGACGGAGACGGACAGCAGCAGCGCGGCCGCCACCAGGTAGGCGACGACGGCGCCGACGCCCGGTCCGGTGATCGTCAGAGTCTGGCTGATCTGCGCGACGTCGCCCGCCCCGATGCTGACCACCTCGCCGACCGAGACCTTCCGGGGCAGTTCGGCGCCCAGCCGGGTGGAGTGCGCAACCACGGCCTTGATCGTCCGGAAGGTGGCGTTCATCCGGACCCGCGTCATGATGCGGTGGCGCATGATGCCCAGCCAGGCGTTGAGTAGCGCGGCGCCCACCAGTGCGGCCACCCAGCCGACCAGGACTCCGGTCCTCCCCGGCTGGAGCCCGTCGTCGATCGCGCGCTGCATCAGGTACGGCGGCAGCAGCAGGCAGACCATCCAGAGGGTGCCGATCACCGCGCCGCCCGCCACCCGCCGGCGCTGGCTCATGGTCAGCCACCACAGGTAACGCGCGGCGCTCCGGTGATCCGGAGTTCCCGAATCGGCGTACGAATCCATCATGAGCGAAACCCTAACTGTCTTTCCTGGGCCTAAGCTTGACTATTAACCCCGCCAAGATCATTTCTTGGCGGGGTTCGTCGTTTGCCTGACAGCTGGGCGGCCTTTGCGTGATCGTGTCTTCTCGCTGAAGTCGACAGTCGATCAACCCAAAGGCCCTGATGGACAGTCTGCAAGATGACGTCGCGCGCGTCGAGGCCCTGACCGCGTTGTCGCGGTTCCGCCGGGAGTTCTACTCCTGCCTGGCCTTGTGGGCGGATGCCCTGTTCGAGCTGACAGACGCGGTGCTGTACGCCGGCGGTCCGGTGGTGTCGTTGCCGGAGCTGTCACTTGACCTTCCCCTCGTAGCTTAGAGGGTGTTCGATACTGATTTAGGCTGCCGCGAGCGGTTTCGGGCGGAGGTATTGCCCGGTTCTATCCGGGTTGGCGGTCAGGCGGTTGGTCATGGAGTTCACCATGGCCCACTGGATCATCGAGCGTGACCGGTCCGGCAGTTCCTCGTAGTCGCGGTGGAGCCGCCGGTACCGGGACATGATTCCGAAGGTCTGCTCCACGCGCCAGCGGATCGGCTGAACGACGAAGCCCTTCTGCTCCTTGTCGCGGGCCACGACCTCGACGTCGATGTCGAGTGCGGCGCCGTGCTTGACGACGGCGTTGTTGTAGCCGGCGTCCACCCACGCTTTGGTTACCGTGGGCCACTGGGCGGCGAGGGTGTCCAGGACCTGCTTGCCGCCCGCCGAGTCCTGGACACCGGCAGCGGTGACGATCAGGACCAGGAGCAGGCCGAGGGTGTCGGTGGCGATGTGGCGCTTGTGGCCCTTGACTCGCTTCCCGCCATCGAAGCCTTGGGAGTCCGCCGGCGCGTTTGGCGAGGCCTTCACGGACTGGGCGTCGATGATCGCGGCGCTCGGCAGGATGCGGCGGCCCTTCTTCGCCCGCAGCTGGTCACGGAGTGTGTCGTGGATCTGTTCGGTGGTGCCGTCGCGTTCCCACTCCTTGAAGTAGCCGTAGACGGTGGTGTGGGGCGGGAAGTCGTGCGGCAGGTACCGCCAGGCGATCCCGGTCCGTGCGACGTAGAGGATCGCGTTGACCACCTCGCGCAGCCCGGTCGTGGGTTCACGTCCTTCGGCGCGGGTGCGTCGCCACTCCAACAGCATGGGTGCGATGAGCTCCCACTGATCGTCCTTCAGGTCCGAGGGATACCGGCGTCGTTCCGTCACAGTTGATCAATATCGCGGACACGGACCCGGCCGCCACGAGACCCTGGAACCGAGTCCGTGCCGCAAGAAACAAAGCCGGACAGTTGGGGGGAATCCCCTATCGAACGCCCTCTTAGAGGCCGTGACTGAAGGGGAAGTTGGGAGTCATGGCGGAGAAGAGGCGGAAGTTCGACGCGGAGTTCCGTGAGGGGGCTGTGCGGATCGTCGCCGAGACCGGGAGGCCGGCGGCGGAGGTTGCGCGGGAGCTGGGGATCAACGAGACCACCCTGGCGACCTGGGTCTCCCGGGCGCGGAAGGCCGGCGGTGACGGCACGCTCGGCGAGTCCGAGCGCGAGGAGTTGGCCCGATTGCGGCGGCAGGCCGCCGAACAGGCCAAGCGGGTCCGGGAGTTGGAGATGGAGCGTGATGTCCTCAAACGCTGCATGGTGCTGTGGGTGAAGTAGCTGTGGCGGGCCCGGCGGCGCTCGTCGGGGTGATCAGCGACCAGAGGACCGGGCACGGCATCCCGCACACCGTCTCCTGCCGCGCGCTCGGCGTCTCCGGGGCGTGGTTCCACAAATGGCGGCGACGGTCGGCCGAGCCGACAACGCGCGAGGTCAGACGCGCGCGGCTGGAGGAGAGGATCAAGCACTTCTTCCGCCGCTCGGGCGACACCTACGGCTCGCCGAGGATCACGCTCGACCTGTGGGCCGAGGGCTGGAAGATCTCGGTGAACACGGTCGCCGAGATCATGGACGAGCTCGGGCTCCAGGGCCGCAAGCCGCCGCGTCGGCGCCGCTCGCTGACCCGGCAGGGCAGGCGCAGGGCTTCCCGCGACCTGGTCGGCCGGCACTTCGACGCGGTCTCGCCGAACGTGCTGTGGGTGGGCGATATGACCGAGGTCGAGACCGGGGAAGGGAAGTTGTACCTGGCCACGGTCATAGATCTCTTCTCGCGTCGCCTGCTGGGCTACGCGATGGGCGCCCGCCACGACGCCTCCCCGGTCGCGGCGTCGCTGAAGATGGCCACTGCCACGCGGGGCGGTGCCGTGGACGGCGTGACCTTTCACTCCGACCGCGGCAGCGAATTTGCGTCCGCGGCCTACAACGAGCTCTGTGGCCGGCTGGGCGTGGTGCAGTCCAGGGGGCGGGTGGGGTCGGCGCTGGACAACGCCGCCGCCGAGTCGTTCAACTCGCTGGTCAAGGTGGAGTACATCCACCGCCACCGGTTCGCCACCCGCGCCGAGGCCCGGTTGAAGATCGCGACCTGGATTGCCGACTTCTACAACACGCGCCGCAGGCACAGCGGGGCCGGCGGACTGCCTCCGGTGGAGTTCGAACGGATCATCAGCGAAGCACGCGCCAGCCGCCATCAGGAGGACCTGGCCGCATAAGGAAGGCCTCTACGAAACCAGGGGATTGACACCCGTGAGATGGTTACTGTCATGACAGATGGCGCAACTCCGGACAGCGAGGTTGTACTTGAGACGAGTCGCCTGCTGCTCAGGCCTTGGCGGGTAGCCGAGGCTGTCGTCCAGCGTGAGTTGTGGACCGAACGTGATCCACGAGTGCCGCCGCACCGCCGAATCGACGCAGACGGACACCCCACAGTCGCGGAGCTCGAGAATTCGATCCGCACC
>NZ_JBHVFE010000190.1:0-15550 GCF_042801945.1 Kitasatospora sp. NPDC057542 | reverse complement strand
CGCCTCGCCCGCGAGGCGGACGGCGAGGGGCGCATTGTTCCAGCGGGGGGTCGGCCAGGTGATGGCTTTCGGTGAACTTCGGTACGCGGGAGCGAGGTTGTATAGGTTCAGGTCACTGCTCAGCGTGAGCGAGTCGTCACTGCCTCCCGCCGTTTCGGCGGGCCCGTCCTTGGACGGTGAGCGCTCCCAGCGTGCCTACGGGCCATCAACTGGGTCTGTCTCAGGGCGGTACGTCCTTGCGACTGCGCGACCGCGTCGCTGCCCCCGGTTCTGCGTGGGGCGTCGGCGGTGTCGTGGGATTCCGGTCCCGAGCGCCGGCCCACCTGGTGTGGGTCATGTCCCGGATCAAGCGGCCTCCGAGAAGCGCCGCACCACGACACCCATGGATGATCATGACGATTCCGCTCACCTTCGTCGCGCCCGGCGGCGACGAGGACGACCACGCTCAGGGCGCCGTCGGCAAGCTGACGACCGAACAGCTCGCCTCCTTCGCTCCCGGCCTGCTCGACATGGAGCCCGTCCCGACCCCCACCGAGCTGAAGGAACTGGCTACTGCCGCGCAGGACCACCCGTCGGTGGTCCTGTCGGCCGAGATCCTCCGGGCGCTGTTCGCCGGGACCACCCACCCCGACGAGCTGCTCGACCAGCTCGACCACCCCGAGGCCGTCGCCCAGCAGCTGAACACCCGCCCCGGCCGCAGCCGGCAGAAACCCAAGCGCAAGGTTTCACGGCTCGGCCGCCTCGCCCGGCTCAGCACCAACACCGGGTACGCGGCGGTCGTGCGCAGCCCGCTGCACCAAGTTGCCGGGATCATGACCCTGCCGGTCAACCCCCGATTTCTCGCCGCGATCCAGCATGCCTTCACCAAGGGCCGCACCACCGACCCCACGATCGAGGGCAGCATCCCCGGTCTGCTGGAGATCCACCTGCCGGCCAAGCAGGACCTGGTCGACCTGATCACCACCACGGTCACCCACCACCTCCTGGACTACGACTGGTCGGACTCCATCGCCCGCACCGGCGTTCAGGAGCCGCTGACGTGCATGGCCTTGCGCGTGCAGTACGCAGCCGGCACCAGTGAGGTCTTCGTCGTCGCCATCGACGGGCAGTCCCGGCTGACGTCCGCCTGGCGCAACGTCCTGGGCATCGGCGACAAGAAGCTGACCGCCGCCACGGCGCCCTCGTACGCCGAGAAGATCGTGGGCCGCATGTTCGCCCACGACGCCGTGGCCGCGTCCCGCAAGGCCGTCAACGGGGCACTGAACACCGCCCGCGCGAGCTCCTGGACCGCTAACGAGCTGGAAGCCCTGCACTCCCGCCTCGCCCCCGTCAACCTCGTGGTCGGCACCTACACCCGCCTCGGCGAGCCCTGCGAGGCCACCACCTGGTTCACCGAGCACCTCACCCAGATCCACCTGCGCCCCCGGCACTGGAGCGGCGGAAGCGACCAGGAGAAGGCCGTCGCCGATGCCCTGCTCGCCGCCGTCCACGCCGGGAAGATCACACCGACCCTCGCCAGTGCCCTGTCGGGACGTCTGCACGGCCTGGACTTCACCCACGCCACCGGCCTGCCCCACCACCCCGCCTTCGCCCGCGCCCTGCTCTTCGAGACGGTGCTCTCCGCTGACGCTGGCGCGCTCATCCGTTCCGCCATCGCCGAGGGCCTCTCGCTCGACCCCAGCAGCAAGGACTTCCCCGCGAAGCTCCTGAAGACCACGGCAATCTTCTCCACCCGCTACCTCCGCTCCGACGCCAAGACGGTCTTCCCGAACATGGTGCACACCTGGGACAACGGCGGCTCGATCACCCGCACGATGTGGAACCGCCTGGCCAAGGGGGCGGACGCCTTCGCCCTGACCCGGCTGCGGGACGACCAGCTGGACGACGACCCGTACAAGAGCGCCTTCGACCTCGTCGAGCAGCTGCGGCGGCGAGCCGAGGACGACGTCCCCGGCGCCCGGGACGAACTCGCCGTACTCGGTGGGGACGCCCTCACCGTCGCCGAGGCCCTGAGCCGAGACCGCGGGTCCAAGGAAGATCTGGTCTCCGAGGAGCCCGTGAACGGCAAGACCCCCTACCGCTCCCGGCCGCCCGGCATCGTCGCGGCGCTCATCGAGACCCCGGCCGGCCGCCTTCTCCTCGGGGCGGCCCTCAGCAGCTGGGTCGACCAGGTCCCCGGCCACCCCGCGGACTACGCCCGTCCGTTCACCGTCCCCAAGATCACCACCACCCCGGACGGCACCCCCGCCATCGCCACCACCCACGGAAACCTCAGGCGGGCAACCGAGTGGCACGTCTTCGAGCTCGCCTGGCCAGGCCTCCCGGCATCGCGCCGCGCGGTGATCGTGGGGAGGCGCGACGCGGCTCGGCAGGCGGCGGACGAGGGCGGCAAGAGCCAGCCGAAGGCCGCGTCCATCACGGCTCTGCAGACTGCGGTCGGGCGGCTGGAGCAGACCATCACGTCCATCCTGACGAGCCCCAGCCAGCCAAAGTTCGCGGACGGTGCGCAGCAGGAGGCACTGCAGAAGCTGCTGTTCAAGGCCAGCCTGGACATCGGCAAGATCCCCGTCGTGGTGCCCGCCAGCCGGAACCCGTACCCCGACCTCGTCCCCGAGGACGGCGAGGCTCCCGACGGGCCGACTCCCGGCGGCAGCGACCCCTACGCCCTCCCCGAGGACGGCAGCTGATGAGGGCAGGATGGACCCTCGGTCCCGACCTTGCCGCGGACGTCGCCGCCATCCCCGGCCAGCGTCTGGCCACGTCGCCTGAGACCCTCCGGGCGTGCGTCTACCCGCTCCGCGAGGCCAACGGAAGCTGGACCTTCCACCACCTCCCGCCCTGGCCGACGGCGCTCTACGTTGCCCTGGACGACTGTTACCGCAGCCTCTACACCGGCAAGGTGCAGCGCGGCACGGCCGAGCGGCCCGACATGAACGCCGTCCGGGACCGCACCCGCGAGCACTACCGCAACAACCAGCCCCCCGAGGCCCGCCACACCTGGCACCACCTGTGGGTCATCCCGATCGAGCACGGTGTCCCCGGCCCCGAGCTTGAGGCGTGGGAGACCCGCGTCCGCCGCTGCACGGCATCGCCGCAGACCCGCAAGAGCGCGCTACTGCGCTCGGCGTAGCGAGGCCACTGGCCGGTCCGGCGATGAGCCGGGCCGGCCGACTCGTCATTGCAGGTCCTGGCCGGAACGGGGTGTGAGGCCCGTAGGCCAATTCCACCTCATCGGATCTGTGGCGATGGCACCGACGATCCGGGCCAGTAGGCGCGGGGTCAGACGGCGGTCACCACGGCCGGGGGCGCGGGTCCCGGCGGGGCCGCCGTGGTGGTATCGGATGACCTCCTGCGCCAGGACCTGCTTGGCCTGACGCAGGCGCACGTCCTCCGTCCGTCCTCCGTCTTGTCCAAACAGACCGAAGTGAACGGTCAGACGGCCGGGGCCGGGGGCAGTTCGGTATGTACCCGGTGGACAACCTCGCGCACCCCGGGCTCGTCCCGCCACCGGTTGAGCCGGCCCACCACGTCGTGCAAATAGGCATGGGCACGGGGCGAGCGGACCTCGCCCAGGATGTCCACCGCACGGTGAGCGTCCGCGAGCGCGGGTTCGAGGTCCCCGTCGATCAGGTGGACGCTGGCCAGTACGGCTCGCCTGATGCCGACCGCCCGGGTGAAGCGCTGCACCGGCATCGCCCCCGCCCGGTCGGCCCACACCATCGCCGCCCGGGTCAGGCCCAAGTCCCGATGCACCACGACAGCGTCGGTGGCCATCCGCGCGGGGGTCATGTATGAGATCCACCCGGGGTCGTGAGATCCGGGCCGTAGCCCCGACAGCAGGCTCTCGCACAGGGCCAGGGCCGCTCCCGCACCGGGGCCGTCGCCCTGCTTGGCCAGGGCCCGGGCCTCGGCCAGCTTGCAGAACGACAGGACCCTCGTGGCCGCGTGCCCGCGGCCACGGGCGTAGGCGGCGGACGCCATCTCCGCAGCCTGCGCGCACCGGCCGGCCAGATACGCGGATAGGGACATCGTCGCCAGGACGTAGCAGCCCATCTCCACGTCGCCGGCCGCGCGGGCCATCCGCAGCGCCTGGATCAGCAGCCGGTCGGAGGCGGCGCGGTCCCCGGCGTCCATCGCCGCCCACCCGGCCACCCTGGACAGTTCGGCCAGCGCCGTGTGCAGGGCCTGCCCCGTCGAAGCCGAGTAGGAGCCGTCGAGAAGCGGCCCGGCTCCCCGCAGGCGTTCCATGACCTTGCTGCGGCGCCAGTCACCGCCCCCGAAACGGGAGTCGGCGACCTGCGCCTCGGCGGCTGCCGTCCACAGGCGCTCGACGTCCGCCGGACCGACACGCACCGCTCCGGCGCGGGCGGCCGGCTCATCGGCCGGGTCGGCCAACCAGCGGAAGGCCGGTGTGGTGAAGGACGCTCCCGCCGTCAGCAACAGGTCGCGACGGTCCACATTTCTCCAGCAGTTCACGGCGCCCGCAAGGGCGGCCTCGCGGTTGTGGGGGAAATCCAACCCACTGTCCTGCCCCGAAACCGATGGGACGCCCCAACCGGCATCCCAAAGGGTGACGGTCCGGCCCAGAAGGGTCCCGAGCACCTCGACAATGCACTCCCGCGCCGCCTGCCGCGGTGTCGCGCCGCTCAGCCACGCGGCGACGTGGGTATGGGTGTACGCCGTCCGCCGCCCACCCGCCTGTGCCGCATCGTTGATGCGACGGGCAAGTTCCCGGTGTGACACCCCGCACGCTTCTACCAATGCGCCCAGGAGCACGTTCGGTCCCCTCACATCACCGGTCACGAGGCAACCGTCCTCGGGTAGGTGTCGAGTTTGCAGTAGCTGCCGATCTTCGGTTCCCCTCCGTCCGCGAAGGCCCTCAGCAGGAGCCGGCCGAACATGCGGTCCTCGACTTCAGCGAAGTCGGCGGCTCGGTATGCAAGGAACTCCAACTCCTCCTTCTTTACGAGGAGCTGGATCTCTCCTTGCCGGGGCGCTGCGGTGGCCTTCGACAGGCGCTCGGTATCAGGCCTGTGGGGGGCTACCACGGCGTGCTCAGCGTGCCGTCGGCCGCGCGCCGGATCATGTCGAGGCTCGCCTTGGGCTCGAGTGCGTGGCGTCGCAGATCGGCCAGCCTCGGGTCCACGAGGTCCTCGTAGACGGCGTCCATCTCGCTGAGGGTGACGGTGAGGAGGCCTTCGGGGAGGTCGAGTTGGACCCGTTCCGTGTCGTTCGGGAGGCAGGCGGACATCGGGACGACGCGGATCTCCAGCGACGTGGTCTCAGCTAGGTGGGCCAGGTGTTCCATCTGCCCGGTATGGAGCCGGGAGCCGCCGACCCGGCGGTGGAGAAGCATCTCGTCCAGGAGGACGGCGGTGCTCGGTGCGCCCGGAGTCCGGACCCGGGCGGCGAAGACGGCCGTGCGGACCCGGTGCGCCTCGCGTTGCCAAGCCTCGACGGCAGACCAGTTCGTGAGCAGGTCGGTGATGTACGGCTGGCACAGCCGGCATCCGGTGCCCGGCAGGACGCCCAGTGACGGGCGCTCGCGATGGTGCCGTGACCTGGCGCCGGTCCTGAACTCCCACATGGCCTCCTCCACGGCGGCGGTGCGCAGGGGCACCGGCGGCAGCTGGTGGCTGCCGGCGCGTTCCTCCACCACCTGGTACCGGTGCGACCATCCGAAACCGCAGTCTATGAAGCAGTCGCGCGTGAACCCGGCCGCGAGGTGCTGCTGATGGCCCAAGACACAGGCCTGCCAGTCGTCGGCGGCGTGCTGGCCCGCACCATAGGCGCGGGCCAGCACCAGGCCCTCGCCCGCCAGCACCACGGTGCGCAGCAGGGGGTTAAGACCGGCTTCCGCTGCGGTGAGGGTCTCCGGGGTGGGCCGGAGGTCGGCGGGCGGCCGCTCGGCGACGTCGGCGACGGTGTCGTCCTGGCATTCGCGTAGGTGGCGCAGGTGTTCGCCGAGGATCCGGTCCGCCAGTGGCGTTGCGGCGGAGGGCAGAAAGTTGATCATGATGTGCCTGGTGATGTGCTCAGGGCCGTGGGGACGGCGCTTGTGGCTGAGGGGATGAGTGGTGGACGTTTGGTGGGCCGTTCTACGGCCGGTGCACCACACGGCTGGAGCCTCTCGTGTCCGGCGGCGCCGGTGAGGTGCGCGTGCAGGATGTCGCGGCTGGTTGTCTCGGGCAGGGCGCGGGCCTGGATGCCGTCGAGCGTGGCGCCGATCTTGGCGGCGGTCGGCCCGACGCGGTAAAGCACTCCGGCCGGCTCCCAGGTCGCGTACAGCGGCTGGGCGCCCCGGTCCGAGTACCTGAACTCGGCGAGGTCCGCGCTGCCCGAGGCCTCATCGCGCGGGACCACGAGGACCACGGCCTGGTCCTCATGGTCCTGGAGCCGAGTCAGGTCCTGTCGGCCCGGGTGCGTGGCGGCGGTTCGGGCCAGGAGGTTGGCGTCGAGGAGGATGGTGATCCTGCGCCCGAGTCCGGGCAGCGAGGGCAGGGTCGTGGAGAGCGAGACGCGGCTGTCGATGGCGCTGCCGGCGGCCCAGCCCAGCCGGTCGTGCCGTCGGCGGCCACCGTCGAGGAGCCGGTCGCCCCCCGTCGGGGCTTGTGCCTGGTGGCACAGGTCGAGAATCTCCTCTCGGTCTTGCCGGTCCGCGTGGTAGAGGTCCAGCAGTTGGCCGGCGGTCTCCGGGGGAGCGGGGCGCAGCCTCGCTCGGCGGCGCCGCGCGGTAGCCGGCGGCTGGCTGGCCGACCGCCAGCACAGTGTGCGGTCCACGGGCCGGCTGCCGGGGGTTGCTGCGGTCGCCGGCCCCGAGGACCCCGACCACCGGTCGCGCCACCGAGCTTCCTCGCCGCCTCCACCGCTCCAGCGTCGCCGCGAACTCCGCTCCGTCACACGCGATGACGAGCACACGTCCATCGGTGGCGCGCAGGCGCACAACTTCCTGCGCCACGTCCTGCTGGCCCGCGTGAGGAACCACCGCGCACGCCCTGCCGCCGTCCAGAACCTGCAGCAACCGCTCCGCCTCAACAGGCCGCAGCCGCACCTGAAAAGCACCCGTACCCGAGGTGCCCGAGCTCGGCCGGACATCGCGCTGCGCCACGATCCCGTCCAGGCACCCCAGGGCGACGGCCTGATGTCGGTGCTCGACACCGAGCCGTCCCAGCAGCCGCCTGACCAGTTTCCGCGCGGTGGGCACGCCCACGGCCACAGCGGCCGAGATCTGGGGGATGGTCAGGTCTTCGGCGAGCAGGCGCAGGATCAGCTGCTCCTCGGACGTGAGGCCACCTGCCGGGCAGCCGCGGGGGTCGGCGGCGATGTCCCGCGCACCGACATGCCCGGCCAGCGTGTACAGCGCGACCAGGCCGGTCCGGCGCAGCCCGACCGACCGGTACAGGTCGCCCGGACGTACCGCGCCCGGGCCGCGGCGGCTCGTGATGTCCTCGGCGGCGTCGGGTCCCGCCAGCAGGCGCACCAACCCGAGGGCGTCCTTGTCCTCCCGTAACGGCGCCGGCCCGCAGGAACGGGAGTTCCCGGCAGCGGTGAGCGGGACGGCCGGCGCGGTCACGACACGCCCTGGTAGGCGGCGGGCAGTGCCGGGTCGCCGAGGTGGATGATGCCGCCGAACTCGACCACCTCGGCGAGCTGCCCGCCTCCGAGGGCGGGACGTCGTCCCCTGGCGGGCCGCGCAATCCCGGCCACCGGCCCCGGGGTCGGACCGAGCAGCGGGTGCGGGCTGAGCGCGGCGGCGATCTCGGCGCTGCTGCGCACCTGCCCCCACCACCCCTGGGTCCGTTCCGCGAGAAGGCCGTTGACGGCCCACCGGGTCCTGTCGTCGTTGATCACCCACTGGGAGACGGCGATCATGCTTCCCTGGGGGAGCCTGCTGACGATGGCGGCGACCAGGGCCGCGAGGTCGCGCAGGATGGCGGTGTGCGGGGACGACACCAGGAGCACGCACACGGGTTGCTGCCAGGTGATGCGGTCGTGCAGGACCGGGTGGTCGAGGATGTCCGCGGTGAGGTAGGGCGCCGTGATCACGGGAGTGAGGTGGTTGACGTCGAGTTTGGTTCTGGCGTGTGCGACCGCCCACCTGTCGTTCTCGACGGTCACCACCAGCGCCGAGGGGTCGAGGTAGTGCGCGTTCTGGTAGACGTGGGGCCGGCGGGGGATTCCGCAGCCGAGGTCGATGATCTGGCGGATTCCCATGCGGAGCGCTCCGCGGACGGCACCGGCCTTGAACGCGTCGGCGCCGCGCACGGCGGTGGTCAGGCCGGCCACGAGCGTGGAGAGTTCGGCGGCGAGTTCCTCGTCGACCCGGCGGTTCATCTCCTGCCCCGCAAGGTGGTCGACCATCATCAGGCCGTTCGGCACCGTGTCGTCCCAGGTACCGGTGTTCGTGCTGGTCATGGACACCTCTCAGCGGATGAACGGTCGGACGTGTGAGGGCCGGTGTCTTCCGGCAGCGGCGCCGCGGGGCCTCCTGGCCGTGGCGGCCGGCCGGGCGGGACGTGCTGGTCCGCGCTGCCCGGGAAACGGCGGTCGCGGCCGGCGGGCAGTGCCGGTGCCGCCCGCTCAGGGAAGGCGGTGTCCGCGGCCGCGGACGAGGGCGGTGACGACCTCCCGGGGTCCCGGGAGGAGGAGTGCCCGTCGCCGGCGGTGGTGCGGTCCGGTCGGCGCCATCGTCCGAGGGCGCCGGTCACGGCGGCCTGCAGGAGGTCGCTGCTGCGTTGCTCATGCAGGGCCCTGGCCTGCAGCGCGTCGAGGCCTGCGCCGACCTCGTCGGAGGCGGCCGGTCCGACGCGGTAGCGGGCACCGGTGGAGTCCCAGCTCGCGTACACGGCCTGGGATCCGGGATCGGTGTACGTGAACTCGGCGACATCGGTGGGCGCTGCTGGACCACGGGCCTGCACCACGCGGACGACGGCCTGCTCCTGAAGGCGGGCCAGCTCCTGCCGGCCCGGACTCGTGACCGCGCACCGGACCAGCAGCCGGTTGTCGAGCAGGACGGTGAGCCGGCGGCCGAGCCCGGCGACCGGGGGCAGGCCGACGGATGCCGCGATCCGCCCGCCGATGGCACTGCTCGCCAGCCACGTCAGCCGCTCCCACCACCGGCCGCGGTCGACGATCCCGTCCGCGCTCGCCGGATCGAGGGCTTGCCGGTACAGGGCGAGGATCTCCTCACGGTCCTGCCGGTTCGCGCGGTAGAAGTCGAGCAGCCGCTCGGTGGTCGCGGGGTCGGGCAGCGCACCTCCCCGCTCGATGCGGCTCAGCTCGATCGTGGACAGACCGATTGCCAGGCCGACGTGGCCCACCTCGAGACGCTGCTCGGTGCGCAGCCGGTGCAGGTGGCTGCCTGGGATCCTGCCCAGGTCCGGTGTGTGCCGCGTGGTCAGGGTCGGGCGGCTGGCCGGCTTCGGACGGGCGGCGCGGCTCCGGGCGGTACGGGTGGGTCCGGAGGGCTTGTCAGGGGCACGGTGGCGGTCGGCGCCGAGGAGTTCCGTGGCGAGGGCGGTGCGGGCCGTGTCGGGCAGGTCGCCGTGCACGGTGACCCAGGCGAGCGGGCCGTCGGCGGCGAAGGCCTCGCCCGGGCTGCCGTCCCACCGGGCGAGGTCCCCGCGCAGAGCGGGGTCCAGGGCGGCGAGGGCACGGACCAGGGCTACGGCATCGGCCGCACTGCCGGCGCCGGCGCGCGGGTTGGGGGTGTGGTCGGCGGGAGCGGTCATCAGGAGGAGTTCGGGGCCTGGCTCGGCGAGTGCCCGCTCGAGTACGGCGAGGCTCTGCCACGGGCGTCGTGCGGCGGACATCACCATGAGCGCGTCGAGTGGGGTGCCGGCCGGCAGCGAGTCGCGGGCGGCGACGACGACGGGTGCGGCCCGGAGCAGGTGCCGCAGCACGGAGCGCTGCTCGTACGGTGCCTGACTGGCACTCAGGCGAAGGCCTCGGATGGGATCCGCCACGGCGGTACCGCCGCGCCCGACGGCGTGGAGGAGACGGCGCGCGGTGGGGTCGTCCGGGCAGCAGACGCCGACGCGTCCGGCGGCGGGCTCCAACGCGGCCTCCCGCAGGCGGTCAGCGGCCGCGCGCAGGAGGACGGGGCCACTGCTGGGCCGGCGCGGGGCGGACAGCGTGACCTCCAGCCGGTAGCCGCGCACGGTGCTCGGGGCCAGACGGGTCAGCCTGCCCAGGCGAGCGCCCGCGCGTGCGTTGTGGGACCGGCCTTCGGTGTTGATCCGGGTGACGGTCGACAACAGGACCCGGCGGTGCGCCGGCAGCCGGTCGTCGGACAGCAGGTCCGCCTCGAGACCGGCGGCCTCCAGGGCCAGCACGTCCTCCACGGCCAGCACGTCCCACACCGGCATCGGGACCATCCGGTGCGCGTCCGCGACGATCTGGGCCCCGTCCCGGGTGGCCACGACCAGGACCCTGCCCGCGGTCGCGGTCTCACCGAGCAGGTCCTGGGGGCGGTGCACGATCGGACAGCCCGGGGGACGCCGGCCGTCGACCCGCTCGCCCGGTCCGTGCACGCCCACCGTCACGACGTCCGGCCGCACCAGCCCGGCCCACCGGGTCAGGGGCCGCGCCAGATGTGCCTCCTGCACGACCACCACCGCGCGCCGCGCGCCCAGGACCGCTGCCCGCGCGTGCACGTCCAGGTCCCGGCGCGGCCCGATCAGCAACCGCCTGGCGCCCGCTCCGTCCGCGAGCGGCGGCTCACCGTCCAGGTGCTCCCTCCTGATCCGCCGCGCCTTGACCAGGGCCGCCACCGCCCCCTCCAGCGTCGTGCCCCACTCTCGCAGCAGAGCGGCCACCAGCCGCAGCGCCGGCTCCTGCCCGATCCCCGTCAGGCGGGCCGCATCCGCGACGCTGAACCCGCGTGCCACCACCCGCAGCAGCCGCACCCGTTCCTCACCGGCGGGGCCGGGCCCGGGAACGAGGTCCGCCGCACCGTCCGTACGGAGGGCCAGCACCCGCCGGGCGACCAGGGCCGCGGCATGCGGCAGCCGGGCCCGCCCGCACATCCGCTCGAGGACGCGCTCCACCCGCTCGACATCCACCCCCAGCTGCCGGGCCACCACCTCACGCGCCAGCCCCCGGGCGACCAGATCCAGCACACACCGCTCGGACGCGTCGAACTCCGGCAGGCCGACCGCATCCACCACCATGTTGCTCACCGAGGCGCGCCTCCCGGTGGCGAGTCCGGCCCCGGGACCGCGGCTCTGCGGTCCCGCGTCCAACGGCCCGTCGACTTCGTGTGCCGGGCCGCCGAGGTGAGCGTCCGGGTGACGGCCGGTCACCGGCTCTCTGACGGCCCGGGCGCGGTCTGCCGCAAGAGCGAGCGTTCCGGGACGGGCGGGTGCGACGGGGCTCACGAACTGATCCTTCGAGGTGCGGGCCGCACGGGGGCGGCGGTTGGTCTGCGCCCGACAGCGGGCGCGGTTGCTGGGATGCCGGTGCCGTCGGGGCCCGGACGACGTGCGCACGGGCACTACGGACGGCGGCGGGGCGCGGGCAAGCGGACAGTGCCGCCTCACGCCCCGGGGATCCGGGCCAGGCCCCCGTACTCGACAACCGCCGGGGCGCGGCCTCCCGCCGCCGGAAGATGCGCGGGGGGAGGCGGGGTGCGTCCGTCCGCCGACCACGCGGCGACGTCGCCGGGCCGGGAACCGACGCGCTCCAGGCCCAGCAGCAGCGTGGCCAGGTCACCGGGCGCGAGGACCCTGCCCCACCGGCCGCCTGTCGCCCGGTGCATCGACCGGGTCAGCCGGCTGCGGGTGCGGCGGTGGTCAGCGGCCAGGTGGGACAGCGCGAGCAGGCTGCCCGGGGCCATGCGGGCGGTCAGACCCGCCACAAGGGCCGGCAGGTCTGGCGCGGGGTGCTGCCGGTAGACGCTGGTGAGCAGAACCCCACCGGCCGGTCCAGGTCGAGGACCGTCCGGGCCTGAGGATCGTCGAGGACCTCCGGACCCAGCCGATCCCGGCAGAGGGTGACGACCGGCGCGTCGGCATGCACCAGCGCCTCGTTGAGGGTGTAGACGCTCCGGTCCGTGCAGACCATCACCACGGCGGCACCGGGACTCTGCTGCTGCACCACCTCCCAACCGAGCACGCCCGTGACGGCCGGCGCGTAGGGGTATCCGTGCCCCAGGTGCAGGACCTGCGTGATGCCCGCTCCGGCGAGGTACTCCAGCACGCGGAACTCGAAGTCGGCGGCCGCCCGGGCGGCCCGCGCGGTACCGGGCACCGCGGCCTCGACGGCCTGCGCGGCGAAGCGGTCCGGCGCGAAACTGGCCGTGCCGGACGTCCAGTAGTCCCCCATGCGGTACGAGCAGGGGACCGAGACATCCAGGTCCTCGGCGGCGACGGTGGCGGAGGCGGTGCTCATGGACGGGGCCCTCCCAGGCAAGGATCGGGTTCGGGGTCGGGGTCGAGGAGACGGTGTCGCAGGCCGATCGCGACAGCGTGCGGGCGGTTGTCAGCGCCGAGCTTGCTGATGGCCTGCTGGATGTAGGTGCGGGCGGTACTGGGGCGGATACCGAGACGACGGGAGATGCCGTCGGTGTCCAGCCCGTCGGCCGCGCCCTGCAGCGCCTGCCGCTCCCGCCGGGTGAGCAGGGCGGCGAGCCGCTCGCCCTCCTCCGCCCTGGGCAGGCAGCCGGCCTCCAGCGCCTGGCGCAGCAAAGCGGAACCGATCGCCGCCTGGCCGGACAGGAGCAGCGTGAGCGCGTCGTGCGTCTCGGCCATGCCCGCGTCGTGCGGCAGGTAGCCGTCCGCACCCGCCAGCAGGGCGCCGAACGCCACCGAGCCGTCGTGCGGCCCGACAGCGAGGGCCGCTGCCGCAGGCAACGCCCGCTTCAAGCGCCCGATCCTCGCCTGGCACGAGGCCGCGCCGTCAACGGCGAGGACCAGGACGTCGGCACGCCCGCCGGGCCGGGCCGGCACTGCGGTCCAGCCGTGGCGGCGCAGCGCGACGGCGAGGGATTCGGCCTGCAGGAGCGGAGCCGCGACGGCAATACGACGGCCGGAGCCGGCTGGACGCACCCCGGACAGGGACGTGTGCCCGGCTTCCCGTGGGGGCTGCTCGCGGTACACGTAGCCGCCGGAGAGCAGCGAGGACGTCGCGGTCACAGGGCGGCCCCGGGCAGCTCGGGCTGGGGCCGCAGGTCGATGACGCCACCGAACTCGACGCGCATTCCGGGCGCCAGCACCTCGAGTTCGGCGGTCACCTCGCGGTCGGTGTGGAAATTGCGGCCGCCACCGCCCAGGCGGTCCACGACGCCCGCCCCGGTCGCCATACTGCGGTCCGGTTCCCCGTTCACCAGGGCATCCCCTCGGCAGGGACGTCGACAACGGGCCGTCGCCGGGGCATCTGCGCGGCGCCCGCGAGGTCGACCGAGCGGCAGGCCGCCTCCAGCTCCGCACGGCAGACCTGACCGGCACACACGTCGAGGACCTGGTCGGGAGTGACCAGCAGGCGCAGCAGCCGCGTCCCGGCCGGCATCGCGAGGGCCTGCCCGGGCAGGAACGCGGTCAGGCGCACGCTCGGGCCTCGAAAACCGATCAACTCCGCGCCCCTGACGAAGAGATGCGCGGTGACCGCGCAGATACGTCCCAGCGCCGCCTCCGGGTCGTCCGCGTCGCCGGTGTCGAGACCGGCTGGATGGAACAGCCAGCCGCGCACGTCCGCGACCGGGCCGCCGTGGTCGACCGGCGACCACACGGCGGGCACTTGGGCCGATGACCGGGCGAGGACACGGTGGATGTCCAGCAGGCCCGGGGTCCGCGGGCGGCCGTGCTCCAGCTCAATGGTGCGGCCTTCGACCCGGGCGTGCAGCAGCGCCAACACTCGCCCGGCGGCACCCGGGGCCTGCTCCTCGAGTTCGGCGGGGGCGAGCAGCACGGGCGCGCCCCGGCGCCCGTCCTCGACGACGAGCGCACCGACCTGGGCGTCCGTCAGCGGCGGGTGGTCGTAGGTGACGACCGACAGCGCGGTGCCCGGCCGCCAGTCCGTCGCGAGCATCCGCCCAGGGGCCGGCAGGATCAGCCCGGTCGTGGCCTCGGCATGCCGCTGCGCCGCCGTGTAGGGCGTCTGGCCGGCCGGTACGGGTCCGCGCGGCAGGTCCGGGCCGCCGGGTCCGGGGGTGAGCAGTACACGGCCCCACCGGTCGGTGAGGAGGAGTTCGGCGTGCGTGCGGGTGGTGGTCATCGGTGGCCTCCGGTCGGTGCGGGGGACGAGGCCGCGGTGAGGGTGGTGCGGGGGCGGGCCGCGCGGCTCGCGTCGTACGGCGTGATCCGGGCGATCGCGCCGAGGACCGCGCTCCTGGGCGGGCCGGCGGGCCGGTACGTCGACGGGATGTAGCGCGGTGCCTCGACGACGCCGAGCTGCTGGACGAGTGGCAGGTCGCGGAGCAGGCCCGCGGTCTGGGCCGGGGTGCGCAGGCGTCCCCACCGGCTGCCGAGCGCGGTGGCCATCGTCTCGTCGACCTGACGGGCCAGGCGCGTGTCCTCGACCGACAGCTGGCATGCCGCCAGATACCCGCCGGTCGGCAGCAGTCGAGCGAGGTCGGCCGTGAGGGTACTGATCACCGCGTCCGGGACCGTTTCCAGCGCGGTGCACAGCACGGCCACCGGCCGGGCCGGGTCGAGGTGGGCGACGGCCGGGTGTTCCAGGAGGCGGTGCGCGCCGTCGGCGAGGCCGACGTCGGCGACGGTCACGCGGTCGTTGCAGGCGAGCACGCAGCGCGAGGCGGCGTGGACGACGGGGTCGGCGTCCGCGTACACCGTGCGACAGCCCGCGTCGATGGCCTGGCCGATC
Organism: Kitasatospora sp. NPDC057542; assembly: GCF_042801945.1. Lineage (NCBI taxonomy): Bacteria > Bacillati > Actinomycetota > Actinomycetes > Kitasatosporales > Streptomycetaceae > Kitasatospora > Kitasatospora sp. NPDC057542. The sequence continues at coordinate 730 of NZ_JBHVFE010000190.1, read as the reverse complement.
TCGTGGGCGTTGCGGCGGGGCGCGTGGAGTGGGAAGCCGTGGTCCGTGTGGATGATCTGCCGAACACCGAGGTCGCGTACGAGCACGGCGGTGGCGTGTTCGCCGAATGCGAGGGCGTCCTGGGCCCGGTAGGGCATCTCGGGCAGCAGGCCGAGCAGCCTCGAAGCGGCCGTGCAGCTGGAGGTGTTGGCGTTGTGGCCGCCTGCCAGGACGTCCCGGATCCCGGCGTAGGAGGCCCGGGCCAGCAGCGCCAGGATGCGTTCGCGCTCGGCGTCCTCGCGGTCGGGCCCGGTCCGGGCCGCCGTACGGCTGCCCGTGGGCCGGGCCGTGGCCGGGGCGAGCGTGTGGTTGGTGCGGGTCACGAGCGGCTTCCGGGCACGGCGGCCGGTGCGGCGGCTTCGGTGGCGGTGCGCTGGCCGGGGATCGGGAGTGTGTCCGGGCTGTTCGGTTGGGTGGACAGGTACGCGGCCCCACAGGCGGTCAGCCGCAGGGCGGTGTCGATCAGCGGGACGTGACTGAAGGCCTGGGGGAAGTTGCCGACCTGGCGCTTGAGCCGCGGGTCCCACTCCTCGGCGAGCAGGCCCAGGTCGTTGCGCAGCGCCAGCAGCCGGTCGAACAGCTCGCGGGCCTCCTGCACCCGGCCGATCATGGCGAGGTCGTCGGCGAGCCAGAACGAGCAGGCCAGGAAGGCGCCTTCGTGGCCGGAGAGGCCGTCGACGTTGTTGCCGGA
>NZ_JBHVFE010000189.1:0-15563 GCF_042801945.1 Kitasatospora sp. NPDC057542 | reverse complement strand
CGTCCGGGCCGGGCCCTCGGCCGGGGCGGGGAGCGGCACACGGCGAGGTGCTCCAGCGTGAACAGGGTCGCCCCAGCGGTCACGGAAAAGAAACCGAGGCGTGCGTACGGAGTGCAAGGGCATCCTTGTCGGTGCTTCGGGTGCGCCGCTATCCGAGTTTCCCAGGCGGTGTTCGGCCCCTCGACCGTCCGAAGGCAGCCCGACGGCCGCCCGAACGTCCCTTCCGGTGCTGGTGGTTGACGATGCGGGCGGAGGTCAGGCCGACAGGTGGGAGGCCACCAGGGTGGCGAACTCCTCGGGGGTGAGGATGCGGATACCGAGTTCCTCCGCCTTGGCGCGCTTGGAGCCGGCCTTCTCGCCCGCGACCAGCAGGGTGGTGCGCTTGGAGACCGAGGAGGAGGCCTTGCCTCCGGCGCGTTCGATCAGTTCGTTCATCTGGTTGCGGGAGAGGTCGGCGAGGGCGCCGGTCATGCTGCCGGTGACGACGACGGCCTCGCCGGCGAGCGGGCCGCCGTCCCCGCCGGTGTCGCCGGTACCGCTCTCCCCCGCCGCCGTGGCGGTGGCGGCCGGGGCCGTGACGGCGGTGCCCACGCCGAGGGCGGCGAGGCGGTCCAGCAGCGGGGCGAGGTCGGCGAGTTCGGCGGCGACGACGCGGGCCTTCTCGGTGCCGATGCCGTCGACACCGGCCAGGCTCTCGGCGTCGGCGGCCCGGATCGCCGCCATGCCGCCGAAGTGCGCGGCGATCCGGCGGGACATGGTCCGTCCGGTGCCCCGGATGCCGAGGGCGCAGAAGACCCGGTTGAGCGGCTGGGTGCGGGCGGCGGCGATCGCGGCGAGCAGGTTGTCGGCGCTGGTCTCCCCCATCCGTTCCAGGGTGAGCAGCTGCTCGCGGGTGAGGGTGAACAGGTCGGCCAGGTCGGCGACCAGGCCGGCTTCGACGAGCTGGACGGCGCGGGTGCCGCCGAGGCCCTCGATGTCGAGCTGGTCGCGGCCGGCCGCGTAGAGGACCGAGGCGACGGCCTGGCAGTTGCGGCCGCGTATGCAGCGCCAGCGCTGTTCGGTGGTGTCGATGGCGTCGCCGCAGCGCGGGCACGCCTCGGGGAAGGCGATCGGCTGCTCGGCCCCGGTGCGGGCGTCGAGCACCGGGGCCTCCACCCGGGGGATCACGTCGCCGGCCCGGTAGACGAAGACCTGGTCGCCGATCATCAGCCCGCGCCGTTCGATGTCGGCGGGGTTGTGCAGGGTCGCGAAGGTGACGGTGACGCCGTCGATCACCACCGGTTCCAGCACCGCGCGCGGGGCGATGATCCCGGTGCGCCCGACGTTCCACTCGACCCCGAGCAGCCGGGTGACCTTGTGCTGGGCGGCCAGTTTGCGGGCCACCGCCCAGCGCGGCGCGCGCGAGCCGGAGCCGGCCTCGGCCCGGTCGGCGGCCAGGTCGGCCTTGACCACCACGCCGTCGATCCCGAACGGCAGCTCGGCTCGCAGCGCGGCGATCTCCTCGATGCGCTGCTGGACCTCCGTGGTGCCCGCGCAGTGCTGCGGGCGGGCGGCGGTGGTGGCGGCGGTGTTGGCGCCGAGGGCGGCGAGGTGTTCCAGGAGGGCGCTGTGGGCGAGGTCCTCGGGGCCGATGGCGTCGTAGGCGAAGAAGGTCAGCTCGATCCGGTAGGGGCGGTCCTTGGCCCGCAGGGTGCCGGCGGCGCCGTTGCGCGGGTTGGCGAAGGGGGTGGCGCCGTGGTCGGCGCGCACCCGGTTGGCGTGCTCGAACTGGTCCTGGGTGAGCAGGACTTCGCCGCGCAGTTCGATGTCGGCGGGCTCGGTCAGTTCGGCGGGCAGGCCGAGGATGGCGTCGGCGGCGTGGGTGATGTCCTCGCCGGCGAGGCCGTCGCCGCGGGTGATCACCTGCTGCAGGCGCCCGGCGCGGTAGCGGGCGGCGATGGCGAGGCCGTCGAGTTTGGGCTCCACGCACCAGGCGGCGACGGGCCGGCCCAGGCGCCGTTCCAGCCCGGCGGCCCAGGACTCCAGTTCCTCGGCGGAGAACACGTTGTCCAGCGAGAGCATCGGCACGCTGTGCGGGACGTCGCCGGTCACGGCGCCGCCGGCCACCTTTCCGGTCGGCGAGTCGGGCAGCGCCTGGCCGGGGTGGGCGCTCTCGTAGGCGGCGATGGACCGCAGCAGGGCGTCGTACTCGTCGTCCCCGAGCGGGGTGGAGCCGTCGGCGTAGTACGCGGCGGCGGCCTGGACGGCGGTGGCGACGGCGTCGGCGTACGCGGACGGGGAGGCCAGCGGAGCGGCGGTGTCGATCATGCGGGAATCATGACGGTCGGCACTGACAAAGCCTTGCATCGAGAGGGCCCGGTGCGAATATCCGGCGGCGGGTTGTCACCCGGGGCTCGGGAAGACGATGCGGATGGTCAGTCCGCCGTCCGGATTCGCCTCGGCGTCGGTGCGGGCCTGGTGGGCGCGGGCGATCGAAGCGACGATGGACAGGCCCAGGCCGGCGCCCTCGCCGGGGGCGTGCCGGCGCTCCTCCAGGCGCCGGAAGGGCTCGAAGAGATACGGGACGGTCTCCGGCGGCACATGGGGGCCGCTGTTGTCGACCTCCAGCGCCCGACCGTGCACGGTGACCGTGACGTGGCCGCCGTCGTGGTTGTACCGGAGGGCGTTGCCGACGAGGTTGCGCACGAGGTGCACCAGCAGCACCGGGTCGCCCTGCACCGTCACGGGCGTGGTCCGGGACCGGACGGTGATGCCGTGGCCGCGGGCCTGCTGCGAGACGGCGTACTCGGCGGTGATGGAACGGACGAGCTCGTCCAGGGCGACCGGTTCGCGGTGGTCCAGGCCCTGATCGGAGACGGAGAGCAGCAGCAGGCCTTCGATGAGCCGTTCGCTGCTGTCGGCGACCTCGATGAGCTTGCGCCGGATGCGCGCGACGGCCTCCGGGTCGGAGGTGGCCAGCCCGATCTCCGCCGCCGCCCGCTGCACTGCCAGCGACGTGCGCAGCTCGTGCGCGGCGTTGGCGGCGAACCGTTTCTGCGCGCCGACCAGGTGCTCCATGCGGTCGAGCATGTCGTCGAAGGTGTCGGCGAGTTGCTTGAGCTCGCCCGCGGGGGCTTCGAGGGCGATGCGCTCGTGGAGGTTCTCCCCGGACAGTCGCCGGGCGGTACGGGTGATCACCCCCACTGGGCGCAGCACCCGTCCGGCCATCCACCACGCCAGCGCGACGGAGACGATGGCGAAGACGGCCAGGGTGACCAGTGAGACGGTCAACAGCCGGTTCTGGGCGGCCTGTTCAGCGGCCTGTGTGAACACCGTGATGGTCTCGGAGGCTCCCTGGTCGCGTTGAGCGGGGACGGGCCCCGGAACTACGCGTCCGGCGGAGACGTAGAGGGAGGGATCAGAGCCCTCGGGGATATCGGCCGGAGACCGTGCCACGGCTGTACGGATGGTGGTGTACAGGTCTTGGGTCACGAGAAAGTTGATCAGGCCGATGAGCATGGCTCCGGCCAGTACGAGCAGCCCGCCGTAGAGTGCCGTCAGCCGGACCCGTTCGCCGCCGGGCAGCCGCATGCGCCGTGTGCGTGGTGTGGACGGCCGGTTCACGTGGCTCCACTGATGCGGTAGCCGTGGCCGGGCACGGTGTCGATGACCTGGGGTTCACCCAGCTTGGCGCGGAGTTTGCTGAGGGTGACCCGGACGGCGTTGGCGCGGTAGCCGCTGTTCTCCTCCCAGACCTGCTCGATCAGGTCGTCGCCGCTGACGACCGCGCCCTCGGCGCGCATCAGCACTTCCAGCACCCCGAATTCCTTGCGGGACAGTGCGAGGTAGCGGCCGTCGCGGAGGGCCTGGCGGCGGGCCGTGTCCAGGGTGACGCCCGCCCGTTCGATCACGGGCGGCAGGGCGGGCCGGGTGCGGCGGCCCAGGGCCAGGACGCGGGCGAGCAGTTCCGCGTAGGCGAAGGGCTTGGAGAGGTAGTCGTCCGCGCCCAGGCCGAGACCTTCGACGCGCTCGCTGACGGAACCGGCGGCGGTGAGCATCAGCACCCGGGTCAGCAGGCGCGCTTCAACGACGTGTCGGCATATCTCGTCGCCGTGCAGGCCGGGCAGGTCGCGGTCGAGGATGAGCACGTCGTAGTCGCCCAGGCGCAGCCGGTCCAGCGCCTCCCAGCCGTCGTAGGCGACGTCGGCGGTGAGGGCGTCGCGCCGCAGTCCCTCGGCGATCATGTCCGCCAGGAATTCCTCGTCCTCCACGATCAGTACACGCATGACATCCATGTGTACCTGATGCGACATTTCGTCGGTGTAAGCGCTTTCGCTAAGAGAGACGAAATGCGGGCTTGTGTCAGCCTCCTTCCGTCGGCCATCGGGTCTCGGATACGGAGGAATTCCATGGGGAGCGTCAAGCACGGCATGGCGGCTGCGTTCGTCGCGGGTCTGGCGTTGTTCGCTGTCGGCTGCACCGGAGGTGGTGTGGATTCCGGCAAGGGCAGCAGTGCTCAGGGCTCGGGCGCGTCCGGTAAGGGCACGAAGGAGGACGACGGCTACAAGTACCGCCAGTGTCTGCGTGACAACGGTGTGGAGGTGCAGGAGCCGGAGGGCAATCACGCCGCAGGCGTCCAGGTCAGGGACGAGAAGGTGTTCAAGAAGGCGCAGGAGGCCTGCAAGGACCTGCCCGGTGCCGCAAAGGAAATGAGCCAGGAAGAGCAGGCGAAGGCCCTCGACAAGGCCGTCGGGTTCGCGAAGTGCATGCGTGAGCAGGGTATCGACATGCCGGACCCGGAGATGAAGGACGGTCGGCTGACCGGCCAGGTGGGAGCCGGCGCCAATGTGAGCCAGGACAAGATGGAGAAGGCCCAGAAGGCGTGCAATGAGCAGAACGGTGAGTGAGCGCAGGCGTCCCGGAAAGCACGTGATCGCCTCGCTGGTCGTGGCGGGCGCACTGGTGAGCGGGGCAGCGGCCGTCTCGGTGAGCGGTGACGACACCAGGGGCCAGGAGCGGCGCACGGACGGCCTGCCGCAGAAGACCGACACGGTGAAGCGGCAGGATCTGAGCAGCCGCACCCGGGTGGACGGAACCCTCGGCTACTCCGAGGAGCGCAAGCTCAACGGCGGCGCCGAGGGCACCCTCACCTGGCTCCCGGACAACGGCGCGGTGATCAAGCAGAACGAGGCGCTCTACGAGGCCGACGGCGGCAAGGTCTGGCTGCTGTACGGCGAGCGGCCCGTGTACCGGACGCTGAAGGCCGGGGACAAGGGGCCGGACGTCCGGCAGCTGAAGCAGAACCTCCGCGCCCTCGGCTACGGGGCGGGCCTGACCGTCGACGAGGAGTTCACCTCCGGCACGGCGGAGGCGCTCAAACGCTGGCAGAAGTCCCACGGCCTGCAGCAGACCGGTGAGACGGGCCCGGACCAGATCGCCTTCACACCGAGCTCGGTGCGGGTCAAGAAGAAGGAGGCGGCCGTCGGCGACCGGACGGGCCCGGGCCGCCCGGTGCTGACCGTCACCGGGGCCGAGCGCGAGGTACAGATCAAGCTCGACGTCTCCGATGCCGGGCTCGCCGAGCCCGGTACCGGTGTGGAGATCAACCTTCCCGGCGGTGACAAGGCCAAGGGAAAGGTCGCCTCCGTCGACCGCAGTGCCGGTTCGGATGAGAAGGACCAGGGCGGCGGCGGGCAGGATCAGTCCGCCAAGGTCACTGCACGGGTGACCTTCGACGATCCGTCGCAGGTCAAGGGCATCGACCAGGCCCCGGTCACCGTCGAGCTCAAGGGCGAGACGCACGAGAACGTACTGACCGTCCCGGTCAACGCGCTGCTCGCCCTGCCCGCCGGCGGCTTCGGCGTCCAGGTCGTGGAAGAGGGGAAGGCCCGCGAAATTCCCGTCAAGCTCGGCCTGTTCGGGCAGGGAAGGGTCGAGGTCAGCGGATCCGGTCTCACGGAAGGCATGAAGGTCGGAGTGCCCAACACATGACCAACGTCGTCGAACTGAACCAGGTCACCAAGGAGTACCCGGGCGGGGTCGCGGCGCTGCGCGGGGTGGATCTGCGCATCGAACGCAAGGAGCTGCTCGCCATCGTCGGCCCCTCCGGTTCGGGCAAGTCCACCCTCCTGCACATCGTCGGCACCCTGGACCGCCCCACCGCCGGCACCGTCGCCATCGCGGGCCACGACATCGCGGCCCTCTCCGACCGTCGGCTGTCCGCACTGCGCGCCCGGCACATCGGCTTCGTCTTCCAGTCCTTCCACCTCGTGGCCGGGGTCAGCGCCCGGGACAACGTCGCCGAGGGCCTGCTCTACTCCGGCCTGACGCGGGCCGAGCGCCGCAAGCGCGCGGCCACCGCCCTGGAACGTGTCGGGCTCGGGGACCGGATGCACCACCGCCCGCACGAGCTGTCCGGCGGACAGCGACAGCGGGTGGCCATCGCCAGGGCGGTGGTGGGCGAGCCGGACCTACTGCTGGCGGACGAGCCCACCGGCGCCCTGGACTCCGCCTCCGGCGAAGCCGTCATGCAGCTGCTGCACGACCTCAACGCCGACGGAGCCACCATCGCGGTGATCACCCACGACAGCGGGATCGCCGACGCCCTGCCGCGCCAGGTCCGCATCCGCGACGGCCGGGTCGTCGAGGACACGCACACCAGAGCGCCGGAGTCGGCAGAAGGCGGGGAACAATGCCACGCGACCGACTGACCCCCGCCCGCCTCGGCCCCCGCGACGTCCTCCACGTCGGTTCGGCGGGTCTGCGCTCCCGGCCGATGCGCGTCGTGCTGTCCGCACTGGGCATCGCCATCGGCATCGCCACGATGATCGCGGTGGTCGGCATCTCCGCCTCCAGTAAGGCCCAACTGCTCCAGCAGCTCGACAAGCTGGGCACCAACATGCTGAAGGTCGCCCCCGGCGAGGACCTGTTCAGCGGTAAAGCGGCCCAGCTGCCCGAGGAGGCACCGGGCATGATCGGCCGCATCCCCGGCGTCGAACACGTCGGCGCGACCGGAGACCTGAAACCGACCGTGCGGCGCAGCGAAAAGATCTCCAAGAGCGACACCTCCGGTCTCTCCGTGAAAGCCGCCGGCGAGGATCTGCTGAAGGCTCTGCGCGGCACGATCGGTGCGGGCACCTGGCTCAACGAAGCGAACGGACGCTACCCCTCGGTGGTGCTCGGAAGCGTCGCCGCCGAACGCCTGGGCATCACCGGACCCGGTCAGCAAGTCTTCATCGGCAGCCAGTACTTCACGGTCATCGGCATCCTCGACCCGATTCCGCTGGCGCCCGAGATCGAACGGTCCGCGCTGGTGGGCTGGCAGGCCGCGAGCACACTCCTGGACTTCGACGGCCACCCCACCCAGATCTACGAACGCTCCTCGGACGCCTCCGTCGAGTCGGTCCGCGGGCTCCTCGCACGCACCGCCGACCCGCAGAATCCGCAGAACGTCAAGGTCTCCAACCCGTCCGCAGCCCTTCAGGCCAAGGCCGCGACCGAGGGCGCATTCGACAGTCTGCTGCTCGGACTGGGCGGCGTGGCACTGTTGGTCGGTGGCGTCGGGGTGGCCAACACCATGATCATCTCAGTGCTGGAGCGCCGTCACGAGATCGGCCTGCGCCGCTCCCTGGGCGCCACCCGCGGACAGATCCGCATCCAGTTCGTCACCGAGTCCCTGTTGCTCTCCGGACTCGGCGGCCTGGCCGGCGTGGTGCTGGGCTCGGCAGCCACGTACGCGTTCGCCGCCTCGGGCGGCATGCCCTGGGTGATCCCTCCGTGGGCGGTCGGCGGCGGCTTCGCCGCCACCCTGCTCATCGGGTCGGTGGCGGGACTGTACCCGGCAGTCCGTGCTGCCCGGCTCTCACCGACCCTCGCTCTTCAGTCGGGGTAGGAGAAAAGATCACGGCGGCCGGCACCGACAGAGCCTTGCGGGGACGTCAGACCAGCCGGGCCGTGGTGGGGGTGTCGGTGCCGTCGCGGCGGGCCTGGCCGGGGGTGTGGCCGGTGCCGAGGACGCGGCCGTCGGCGAGGGCGAGCCAGGCGCCCGGGGGTGTGCCGTCGGGGACGGGGGCGGCGAGGGCGGCGGCGGGTTCGGTGCCGGAGGGGGCCGGGAGCGGAAGCCGGCGGCCCTCGCGCCACTGGGCGGTGGTCCGTTCACCACCCGAGCGGCGCCGCCGGTACAGGTGCTGGGCGACGATCAGCGGGCCCAGGGCGGTGAGCAGCGGGAATCCGGTGGTGAGCCGGCCGAGGGCGAAGCAGGCACTGACGGCGCTGGTGGTCAGCAGGCCGGCGAGGGCGGCGCAGGCGGCCGCGGTGCGTCCGTGGGCCTTGGCGGCGACCAGCGGACAGAGGACGGGCAGTAGTCAGGCGTTCCAGGTCTTTCGGGCGTATTCGCCAGGGGTATCCACGGCCGGGGGTATCCACGAAGGAGCCCTGATGATCGGTTTCCCCTCGTACGGGCCGCCGACCGCCCGGGTCTGCGGGGCGCAGGACGCGGGGTGGAGGGTTGCGCTCAGCCCGCGAGGGTCTTGTTCAGGGCGTCGAGGCCGTCGGCGTAGATGCCGGTGAACAGGTCGACGACTTCCTGTTCGGTGGCGTTGACGGGGTTGAAGCGGCCGGACCACTGGACCTCGGCAAGGTCGTCGCGGCCGGGGACGGTGTGGACGCGCAGGGTGGAGGCGTAGCCGTCGACCGGGAACGGGGCCTGGAGGATGGCGTAGCTGTAGTGCCGCTCGGCCTCGTTGAAGTCGACGAGGCGCTCGACGATGACCTCGCCCTCGGGGTTCTTCAGGCTGCGGACGCGGCCGCCTTCGGACGCGGTGCTCTCGGGGATGTAGGGGAGCCAGTCGGGCAGGGCGTCGAAGCCGCCGATGAGGCTCCAGACCTTGTCGGGCGAGACGGGGACGATGCGGCTGACGGAGGTGGAGGCCATGATCGATTCTCCTGTACTGCGGCGAGGGTGTGGGGGCGTGGGGGTGTGGGGCTGCGGTGGGGGCGGGGGTTCAGGCGCCGTTGGGCAGCGGGGCGGCCGGGCTGACGAGGCCGGCGGCGCGCAGCTCCTGCCAGAACGCGGCCGGGACGGTCTCGTTCAGTGCGGCGAGGTCCTCGGCGATGCGGCTGGGCTTGGTGGCGCCGGGGATGACGGCGGCGGTCGCCGGGTGGGCGAGGGAGAACTGGAGGGCGGCGGCCTTGATGGACACGCCGTGCTTGTCGGCGAGGGCCTTCAGGCGGGCGACCTTCTCGATGATCTCCGGCGGGGCGGCCTGGTACTCGAAGTGGGTGCCGCCGGCGAGGATGCCGGAGCTGTAGGGGCCGCCGACGACCATGTCGACGCCCTGCTCCTGCGCCATGGGCAGCAGGCGCTGCAGTGCGTGGTCGTGGTCGAGCAGGGTGTAGCGGCCGGCCAGGAGGAAGCCGTCGGGCCGGGGCTCGTCCAGGGCCAGGGTGAGCTCGATCGGCTCGGTCTTGTTGACGCCCAGGCCCCAGGCCTTGATGACGCCCTCGTCGCGCAGGCGGGACAGGACGCGGAAGGCGCCGGTGCGGGCCTCCTCGAACTTGGCCAGCCACTGGTCGCCGTGGAAGTCCTGGGCGATGTCGTGGACCCAGACGATGTCCAGGCGGTCGGTGCCCAGGCGCCTGAGGCTGTCCTCGATGGAGCGCTCGGTGGCCTCGGCGGTCCACACGTGGAGCATCCTGTTCGGGTTGCCGTGCTCGAACAGGCCGCCCTTCTCGCCGAGGTCGCGGTCGCCCTCCTCCGGCTCGTCGAGGATGACGCGCCCGACCTTGGTCGACAGCACGTAGGCGTCGCGGGGCTTGGTGGAGAGCACCTCGCCCAGGCGCTCCTCGGCGAGGCCGGCGCCGTAGAAGGGGGCGGTGTCGTAGTAGCGGATGCCGTGCTCCCAGGCCGCCTCGACGGTGGCCAGGGCCTCGACGTCGGGGATCGCGCGGAACATGTTGCCGAGGGGAGCGGTGCCGAAGCCGAGCTTGCCGGGAAGGATTTCCTTGAGGGACATGTCAGTGCCTTTGCGGAGCAGGCGGGCGCCCGTGGGGAGGGGGTGCCCGCCGGGGGTTGCGCCTGCACCGAGTGATCGATGCAGGCGCGCCTTACATGCAGAAACAATAGTTGCATGCGCTGGGCAATGCAAGGGGTGGGCCGTTCCTTGGGCGGCGCCACCCGGGCGGGCCACCCTTCGCGGGATCCGTAGGCCGCCCTTCGCGGGATTCGTAGGCCGCCCTTCGCGGGATCTGTCGGCGGCCCTTCGTAGGATCCGCCTCATGAGCATTGTCACGCAGTATCTCCGCCTGAACCAACGGGAGTTGGAGCGGGCAGCCCGGGAGCCGGACTGGATCTCGGCCTTCGCCGACGAGGTGGCCGAGCAGGAGTCCGAGCGGCCGGTCAGCCCCTCGGAGCGCCGGACCCACAACACCGGCAAGGCCTGGGACGCGCTGCGCTTCCTGTCGAACGGCGGGCCTTCCCGGTCGACCTCGCCCACGGCGGGGAGGAGCTGCCCGGGGCCGACGACTGGGGCTACGGGCCGCCCCGGGTGCTCACGCCGGAGCAGGTCCGGCTCGCCGCCGACGCGCTCGCGGACCTCCCCTTCCCCGCTCTGCTCGGCGACACCACCGCGGCCGACCTCGTCCGGGCGGACGTCTACCCGACCGGCCTCTGGGAGGACGACCCGGACCTGCCCTACCTCCAGGCGCACCATGCGGCCCTCACCGCGTTCGTCCGCACCACCGCGCGCTACCGGCACGGGCTCCTCGTCTGGTCCGCCTGAGGCCCACGCCGCCCCCGGCAGCGGACCCGGGCGGGCGGCGGGGACAGCGCGCAGGCGGGGACGGGACCCGGCGCCCCTCCCCCGCCTGCGCGCCGTCCGGGTCAGGAGGTGGTGAAGGCGACCTGGTCGACGGTCCAGAAGGCGCTGTTGGTGCCGGTGTAGCGGAACTGGAAGCGGGCGGTGGTAGCGCCGGCGGGGACGGTGACGGGGAGGTTCTCGACGGTGTCGAGGTCGCTGCGGTAGGACTTCACCAGCTGCGGGGCGCCGTCGTCGAAGACCACGTAGACGTCGCCGGTCTGCGGCCCGTCGATCTTGCAGTTCGTCGCGAAGGACAGCACGCCGCGGCCCGCGCCGGAGACCGGGTAGGCGGGGCCGACCAGGGTGGAGTCGAACTGGCCGGCGCCGTGCGCCTTGTCGTCCCACTCGTCGGAGTCCGCGACGGCGAACACGTTGCGGGCGCGCACGTTGGTCTCGCGGGACTGGCCGAGCTGGGCGGCGGTCCAGAACTCGTCGGTGACGAAGGTCCAGCCGCACCACTCGGTGACGCCGCCGCCGGGCATGCGGGAGTTGTCGATGCTCCAGCCGGCCGGCGGGGTGTGGGTCCAGCCCTTCACCGCGGCCGGGATGCCGCTCTCGTCGGTACGGGCCTGCAGGCTCGGGCGCAGCACGTCGAAGGCGTCGGGGACGATCTCGTCGATCGGGCGGCCGTCGAGCTTCCAGGCCGGGTCGACGAGGGCGCCCTCGTGCTTGAGGACGGTGGGGGCGATGTCGACCGGCTTGACGTCGTAACGGCGTGAGCCGGGGGTGTAGCCGGTGCCGTTGGCGATCAGGAAGGTCTGGCGCTCGTTGGCGCTGTTGCCGCCGTGGCCGCCGGCGTCGGTGTGGCCGTGGTCGGTGGTGACGATGATCAGCCAGTCCTCCGAGGCGTACGTGGGGCGGGACGTGACGGCCTGGAGGACCTGGCCGACGAGGGTGTCGGCGGAGTGGAGGGCGGTCAGGTAGTCGGCGCTGGCGCCGCCGTGGTCGTGGCCGGCCTCGTCGACCTGGTCGAAGTGCAGGAAGGTGGTGTCGGGGTTGCCGTGGGAGAGGTAGTCGACGGCGTCGGCGGCGGTCTTGGTGTCGTTCTCGCTCTCCTGGACGCGCAGGTCGGCGCGGCCGTTGAAGACGTTGCCGGCGATGGGGTTCCAGGAGCCGATCACCAGGGTGGAGTTGCCGGGGTCGGCGTTCTCCAGGCGGGTGGCGAAGTCGGGGTAGGCGTCGAAGCGGGAGCTGGTGAAGCTGTTGTCCTTCACCTGGTGCTTGTCGGGCCACACGCCGGTGGCGATGGTCGACCAGCCGGGGCCGGAGAGGGTGGGGGCCATCGGGTTGGCGTAGAGGTTGCCGGTGGCGGTCATGCCGCCGGCCATCAGGGCCTTGAGGTTGGGGGCGTCGGCGGTGAGCAGCTTGTCGTAGCGGGTGCCGTCGACGCCGATGACCAGGGTCTTGGCCTGCTTGGTGCCGTTCGGCAGGCCGTTGTACGAGCCGGCGGCGGTCGCGGCTGAGGCCGCGCCGGACAGCGGGATCAGCGCGGCAACGGTGGTGGCGACCGTGACGGCGGCGAGGGCGGCGGTGCGGGTGGCGGTGCGGGTGGAGCGGGAGGTGCGCAACGGAGGTCTCCCAACCGGTCGTCAGTGCGGTGCAGTTGCACCGGGAGTGAGGATGGGTCGGGCGGGCGAGGGCCGACTCTCCGTGAATCCACGGTTGTATGAACAACCGCCGAAATTCAGACCAGACCCGTTACCAGTCCGTGATCTTGCATCTGAGGCGGCCGCCCGGCCCGGACGGCGCTCGATAGGCTTGAGCGGTGAATCACCCCATCCCCCGGGCCGGCCCCGAAGCCGCCCGCGCCGGCGTCCCCGAGCACGGCCGGGTGCCCAAGTACTACCTGGTCAAGGCCCGCCTGGAGGAGCTGATCGCCGAACTGGGCCCGGGCGGGCGGCTGCCCACCGAGGCCGATCTGGCGCAGCGTCACGGCGTCGCCCGGGCCACCGTGCGCCAGGCGCTGCGCGAGCTGCTGCTGGAGGGCCGGCTGCGCCGGCAGGGCCGGGGCACGGTCGTGGCCGGGCCGAAGATCGAGCAGCCGCTGTCCCTGAGCAGCTACACCGAGGGCGTCTCGCGCCAGGGCCTGCGTCCGGGCCGCACCCTGATCACCCTGGAGCGGCTGCCCGCCGACGCGGCGATGGCCCGGCTCCTGGAGGTCCCCGAGGGCGAGCCGCTGTGGCACCTGGAGCGGGTGCTGCGCGCAAACGAGGAACGCGTCGGACTGGAGTCCACGTACGTGCCGGTCGCCCGGGTGCCCGCGCTGGCGCGGGACTTCGACCCCGAGGGGTCCTTCTACGGCTACCTGCGCGAGCAGGGGGTGCGGATCGGCGCCGCCGACGAGCGGATCGAGACGGTGCCGGCCACCCCGCGCGAGGCCCTGCTGATCGGCACCCCGCCGGCGCTGCCGATGCTGCTGCTGCACCGCCGCAGCCTGGATTCCGCAGGACGCCCGCTGGAGCAGGTGCGCAGCCTCTACCGCGGCGACCGGTTCAGTTTCACCCTCGCCCTCGGCGCCCCAAACGCCGACCGGCCCCAGGAGGACTGACGCCGGCACCGGCGGCCGTGGGGGCGGCCGCCGGTGCCGGGGCGTCGACGGTTCGTCAGCAGGTGCCGACGCGGCCGGACTGCGAGGACCAGACCGGCACCCAGGGGCTGCCGTTGTCGTGCGGTCGGTAGACGACGATGTTGGCGTCGTTCTGCATGCGCACCCAGTTGGCGCTGGGGTTGCAGCCGAAGCCGCTGCCGGTGGCCCACTTGGCGTTCTTGAAGGTGTCGTAGACGACGAAGTTGCCGTCGTACTGCATGATCGCCTTGCCCGCGGCACCGAAGGTGGCGGTGTTCCACAGCGCGGTGCCGTAGCGGTCGTACTCCACGAGGTTGCCGTCGCTCTGGTAGGTCAGCCGGTAGGCGCCGTTGGCGGAGACGAGCGAGTCGCCGGGCAGCAGGCAGCTGCCCCAGTTCATGTGGTCCCAGCCGCTCGGGTTGCGCGAGCAGTTCCACTCGCTGTTGACGTCGGCGGAGGCGCTGGTGGCGGTCGTCAGCCCGGTGAGCGAGGCCAGTGCCAGTGCGGCGCCGGCGAAGGCGAGAGCGCGCTTGGTCGTACCGGTGTTCCTCATCGTTCCCCTCTTTCTGCTGCGGCGCGGCTCCTGGCCGGCCGCGGCACGGTGTCGTTGACGGCCGCGCGGGCCCGGAGGCCGAGGGCCCGCCCGGCGGTCGCGCGATGGGAGTGGAGCCCCTCGGCCCCTGTGTTCATGTCAACGGGCGGTGCGCGGCGGCCGGTTCACCGGGGTTCCCGCAGCCTGCGCCCGGACCCGGGCCCGGGCGCAGGTCACCGGGCCTGACCTTGTAGGTTTTGGTGTCACCGGCTGCAAGGAGTCGGTGACACCTGGTGGGGAAGGGGAGCCCGGCCGGGCAGGGAGGGGACGGAACCCGGCAGGGAAGGGCGGACAGTGGCCACGAGCACGGAGAGCGTGTTCCGCAGCGAGGGTGTACCCGTGAAGGAACGGTTCGACTGCTGGCGGGAGTTGGTCAGCCGCACCCGGGACAGCGAGGTGACCAGCGTCCACTGCGACGACTTCCGGGCGGAGATGCGGCGCCTGGAACTGGGCCCGGTGACTCTCCTGCGGAGCTCCTTCCTGCCGACCCGCTTCCATCGCACCGCACGCCGGGTGCGGCGCTCGGACCCGGAGGTGTTCCACCTCACCCTGCTGCTCGACGGCGGTTTCGCCCTGACCCGCGACGCCGGGCGCACCGAGACCTTCGGGCCCGGCAACCTGCACATGCTCGACAGTTCCCACCCGTTCGACCTGCGGGCCTTCGGCTCCCGCGCCGCCCGGTCCCCCGCGGACCTGCGGATCGAAGCCGTCGGTGTCGACTTCCCCACCGCCCTGCTGCCGCTGCCGCCGCACCGGCTGGAGGACCTGCTGGGCCGCGGCTTCTCCTCCCGGGAGGGCAGCTGCGCGCTGCTCTCGGACTTCCTCCTCAGCCTCGACCGGCAGGCCGCCGTCCTGGGCCCCGTCGAGACCCCCCGCCTGGGCGGCGTCGTGGTCGACCTGGTGGCCGCCTGGCTCGCCCGGGAACTGGACGCCGAGGCCGCCGTGCCCGACGACACCCGGCAGCGGGCCCTGGTCGAGAACGTCCGGGCCTTCATCGGACGCAACCTGCACGACCCCGACCTGACGCCCGCCGCGATCGCCGCCGCCCACCACATCTCCGTCAGCTACCTGCACCGCCTGTTCACCCGGCAGTCCGACGGCGAGACCGTCGCCGCCTTCATCCGCCGCCGCCGGCTGGAGCGGGCCGGCCGCGACCTGGCCGACCCCGCGCTGCGCGCCCTGCCCGTCCACGCCGTCGCCACCCGCTGCGGCCTGCCCCGCGCCGCCGAGTTCAGCCGCGCCTTCAAGGCCGCGTACGGCCTCTCCCCCCGCGAGCACCGCCGCCGGGCCCTGGCCGGGACCGCGGGCGGGTCGGCCGTACGGGCAGGACGGCCCCTGCGAACGGGACAGCCCGTGCGAACGGGGCGGACGGACGCGAAAACCCCGCATCGTGAGCACCTGGTGCGCACGAGCGGGCGGGAAACCCGGATCAGTGGACGCAATGCCAAGAACTGTCCACCCGGTGCCAACACGGCGGGGGTGACGACCTGGCATCCTCCACGAGGGACACCGCGCGACGGAACATCACGTTCCGTTCTCGCGCCGACGGCCCGGCACGCCACGGGGGAGC
>NZ_JBHVFE010000188.1:0-15593 GCF_042801945.1 Kitasatospora sp. NPDC057542 | reverse complement strand
CCCTTCGGGCGGCGGGCCGTCCCATGGACTGCTGTGTCGCCCGCGACGCCGTCTCCCTCGCCGCGGGCGACACCCTGCGCACCCCCGACGGCCGGACCGTCCGCATCACCGGCGTCCGCCACCGCGATGACGTAGTACGTGTGGACGGTGCTGACGGTCAGGTTGTAGGCGGGCTGGAGCTTTGTCCCGGCAGGAGCCGCAGCCGAACTCGAAGCAGCCGACGGCAGGGATCTTCGAGCCCTGGCCCTGCCCGGACTGATCCCCCACGCCCCGTTGCCCGACAGCTGGGTCCTACCTCGTAGTGCCTCACCCACCGGACCCAGGCACACCGACGCCGGCCATACCGACCCCATGGCGACTGATGACCCACGTGGCGACATCGCGGCCCACCAGCACGAACCGGCCCTCCCGCAGCACCTCGTACAGCCGGGCCGGTTCCCCGGCCAGGCGGAGGTCCGGTACCGGGCGTCCGGTGAGCGGATGCGAGCCCCGGGGTGCGCGGTAGGCGATTCCGATGCCCGGCCCGACACGACCCTGTGGCGGCGGGCCGACGGGCCGGTCGCGGGTTGACGCGCCCGGTCGCAACCCTGGACGGCGTCAGTTTGATATGCAAACCTTGACGTATGGAAAGCCAGAACGGCCGGCCCTGCTCGATCGCCGCGGCGCTGTCGGTCGTAGGAGACCGCTGGGCGCTCTTGGCCGTGCGCGAGGTGACGTTCGGCAACCACAGGTTCAGCGAGATCGCCCGCAACACCGGAGCCCCCCGGGACCGGCTCGCCGCGCGCCTGAAGAGCCTGGTGGCGGCAGGGGTCCTGGAGCAGCGCGAGTACCGCAAGAGCCCTCCCCGATCCGACTACCATCTCACCGAGGCGGGCCGGGAACTGGTGCCGGTTCTGTCGGCGCTGCGCGCCTGGGGAGACAGGTGGGCCGTCGAGGAACCCCCGCTCACCGTCGCACATCACGGCCATGCGATCCGCCACCGGGTCGTCTGCGCGACGTGCGGCGAGCCCGTACGCGAAGAAGACGTCGAACGGATCTCCAGTGCGCCGCAGTGGGATCTCACCGGCCCGGTGACGGGCTCGGAGCGTCCGCCGGCAGGGCCTCGGCCCTCCGCCGGGCGATGAGGTGCGGCGAGTCCCTCAGGCCGCCTCGGGACCTCCGGTTCGCTGAACCCGCTCCGGCCGGTTGAGCGGGCCGGGGCGCCGGGTGCGTTTTCGGGTGCCCGGTCACCGGGTCGCCTGGTCACCGAGGCGCTGAGGCGGGCCCGTCCGGTGCGATCGGCAGGAAGCCGGTCAGAGTTGCTGCGAGCGGTGTTTCTCCTCGGGGCCCGGACTGCCGGGTCCAGAGATCAGACCCAGCCGGCGCAGGTCGCTGACGTACTTGCGGATCAGCCCGGCCGACAGGTGCGGAATGTCCTTGTCCGGCCCCACCCCGGCCGCCTGCACCGCGGCGCGGAAGCGGTCGGTCGGGGCGCCCGCGCCGTCCACGGCCTGGCCGGGCCGGGCGAACGCGTGCAGCAGGGGCAGCAGCGAGTGCTGCTTCTGCTGGTCCGGCATGGCCCGGAGGGCGGTCCGGAACCGGGTGAACCACAGGTCGTAGTCGTCGATCCGCGTGATCGGGTAGCCGGCGTCGTTCAGCCAGTCCACGAAGACGTCCAGCGAGATGCCGTCGGCGTGTGGATTGAGCACGTTGAACGTCTGGTAGCCCCGGGTGGCCTGCGCCCCGAGGGCGGTGACGGCTTCGGCGGTGAAGTCGACGGGCAGCCCGGAGTAGTGCGCGGCCTGCCGGTTGCCCGCGGCGCCGGTGCGGTAGAACGAACCGGGAGCGATTCCGGTGGCGATCAGGCTGAACAGCAGGCGGGTGAACATGTCGGGCACGTTCAGCTGTCCGGAGTACCTGCTGTGCGCGAGGATCATGTCCGCACGGAAGGCGGCAACCGGCAGGCCGCAAAGGTCGTGCGCTTCCCGCAGCAGCACCTCGCTCGCCCACTTGCTGGTCGCGTACCCGTTGGCGTAGCCGTCGTCCAGCCGCCGCACCGGGCTGGTCGCCCTGATGTCGGAGTCCTCGTCGGCCGAGGACACCTGGGAGGTGATCACCGCGACCGTCGACAGGTAGGTGACCGGCTTGATCCGGGCGGTGATCGCCATCCGGATCAGCTCGGCGGTGCCGACCACGTTGGGGCCGAGCAGCTGCTCGTAGGGCAGGACGTGGTTGACCAGTGCGGCCGCGTGGACGATCCGGTCGACGGTATCGGCCAGCCGTTGCCAGGTCGGCCCGTCCAGGCCCAGGTCGGGTTCGCCGATGTCGCCGGCCAGCACCTCAAGGTGGCCGGCGGCCAGCTGCCGGAAGCGGTGGACCAGCTCGGGGTCGCCGCTGTCGAAGGCCTCTTCGAGCCGTCGGCGCGCGGCCTCGGCACTGCTGCCCCGCACGACGCAGACCAGCGTGCCGCCCGTGGGCGCCAGCCGCTCCAGCCACTCCAGGGCCAGGAACCGGCCGAGGTAGCCGTTGGCGCCGGTCAGCAGCACGGTCCGCACGGGTCCGCTCGGGACGGGCAGCGTCACGGCCGCGGCGAGGGTCCGGGCGTCGATGAACTTGTCGAGGGTCAGGTCCGCTGCCCGAACCTGCGAGCCGCCGGCGCCGTGCACGGTGGCGAAGGCGGGACGCTTCCCCTCGGACCTCAGGGCGGTCTCGATGCGCTTGGCCAGTGCCTCCAGGTCGTTGGTGGGGCTGATGACGGCACCGACCGGGACCTCGCTGTCGAAGATCTCCCCGAGCAGATCGGAGAACGTCAACGCCGACAGTGAGTCGCCGCCCAGGTCGCTGAAGTGCGCGTGGGGATCCGCCGGGCCCCTTGCGCGGCCCAGCACCGCCTGGGCGGCCTGCAGCACCGTGTCGAGCACCGGCTGTTTCGTGCCGGCGTGACGCAGCGCGCTCAGCTCGGCGGTCTCCCGGTTGGCCAGCTCGGTGTACAGCTGCTCCAGCTGCTGGCCGTAGTGGTCCGTCAGTCGGCGTCGCAGCGGCTTGTGCGCCTCGGAGAGCAGGCCGTTCCCGGTGCTGAACGGCTCGGTCTCGATGAGGAAGTCGCGCGGGATCTCGTAGGAGTTCAGGCCGGCGTCCGTGGCGATCCGCTGGAGCGACCCGTGCAGTCGTGCCGTGAGGTCGCCGCCGTCGCGCAGCGCTTCCTCGGTGGGCACGATCACCGCGAGGAGGTAGGCCCGCTCGCTGTTGCCGTACACGAAGATCTGCCGCACCAGCGGGCTGGTGGCGAAGGCGGCCTCCACCCGGGACACCGCGACGAACTCGCCCTGCGCCAGCTTCAGCACGTTCTTGCTGCGGTCGACGTAGACCAGCTCGTCCGGTCCGATCTCGGCCATGATGTCACCGGTGCGGTAGTAGCCGTCCTCGTCGAAGAACTCGGCGGTGACCTCGGGCCGCTTGTAATAGCCCGGAGTGACCGTCTCCGACCTGATCAGCAGCTCGCCGCGCGGGTACGGCGTATCGGTGCGGAAGTAGCCCAGCTCGGGAACGTCCACCAGCCTGTAGTCCAGCACAGGTGGCCGGCGCACCTTGTGGTCCAGCATGACTCCGCCCGCCTCGGTCGAGCCGTAGGCGTCGTGCAGCGGAAGGCCGATGACCGACTCGACGAATGCCGCCATCTCGGCGGACAGCGGCGCGCTTCCGAACGCCGCCCACAGCAGCCGGCCGCCGAGGAACTCCTCACGCAGCCGTGCCTTGACCTCCGCGTCGTTCGCCCCGCCGTCCAGCCCGCTCGCGTAGCGCTGGAACAGCATGTCGCAGACACGAGGCACCAGCAGCAGCTCGGTGGGGCGGATCAGGCCGATGTCCTCGAACAGGGTGGACAGGTCGCTGCGCGCCACGAAGTAGCTCGTGCCGCCGCGGGCCATCGTGTCGAGCAGCGCCACCCGGCCGGCGATGTGGCTCAGCGGCAGGTAGTTGACGGCGATGCTCGGCTTGTCGTCGACGGGGAGCCACCCCTGCCACATCCGGCCGACCAGCCGATCGGTGTACATGGCGCCCTTGGGCGTGCCGGTGCTACCGGAGGTGTAGACGAGCAGGCTCAGCCGGTCCGGGTCGGGCTCGGGCACGGGTGCGACCGGCAGGCTCCGTCCGCGCTCGACCACGGCCGCGAGCCGGTCCAGCACGACCGGGCTGCCCGACTCCGCGAGACGCTCGCGTGCGGCCTCGAACTTCTCGCGCTCCTCATCGGCATCGGGGTGGTAGTCGAACACGACCAGCCGCCGCACGGACGGGCTGTCCACGACGAGGTCAACAGCGGTGTCCAGCAGCTCGACGCTGGTGGCGAGCAGGCGCTGCCCGGTCTCCGCGATGATCGGCGCGAGGCTGGCGACCGAAGCGCTGGACTGCAGCGGCACGCTGACCGCGCCGAGCCGGACGCACGCCAGGTCGATCGTCGCGTAGTCGCAGCTGGTGAAGCCGAGAACGCCGACGAACTCACCCGGGCGCAACGGATGCCGCTCGTCGTGGTACCACTCGGACGCAACCGCGCCGACCCGGGCCCACAGTTCGCCGTAGCTGATCGTGTCGAACCTCGGCAGCAGATGCAGTGACGTGCGGCTGGTCGCCGGGTCGGTGGACGGTTCCCGAGCCCGCTCACCCAGCGCGGGCCGGTCCGCGTAGGCGTCCATCACCCCGGCCGCGATCGCGGCGAGTGACCGCCCCGGCCGCCGGATCGCCGTGGCAACGGCGTGGAGCGGCGCGGCGTCTCGAACCTGTTGGTCGGTGGCGTACAGCTCGGCGGTACGGCGGCTCTCCCGGGTGTCGGTCATCCCACCGCTGTCAATGATCGGAGGTCGCGAAGCAGGTCTCATCGCTGATCTTTCCAGATGCGGTTTGATTTCCAAACTTATGCCCTCGTTGCCATGCTAGGACGCATAGATCTGGCGGGCAATCCATCCGTCGAGGATGGTCGCCGCCTGCGGCGACACTGCGGCCTGCACCCTCAGCGCCCGCCACCAGCCGGTCCGGATCCAGCTCCGGGCGCCGGCCACCTGGTCACGCGCTTCTCTCCCCCTACGACAACCACCGCACGGGCCGGCACGATGGCGGCTTCGAGGACCGCTCCCGGCTGCTACTCGGAGATCGCCGGCCGTGTGCGGGCGGGCATCCCGGCGCAGCCGCCGCAACCGCAACCGCAACCGCGGCCGCCGCACCGCCAACGCCGGCCCGGCCTTCCGGCTCGCGGCCGACGCCGCCCTGCCCCCCCCGCCCTCGTCCATCCTGCAGCCGTCGAGAGCCAGGCCCGGGAGGTCGGCCCGGCCGAGGCAGGCGACGACACCGCAGAGGGCGACGCGCCACCGGGCCATCGCGACGCCGCCCGCCTGTCCCGCACACTGTCCCACCTCCAGCGCAGCTCCGGCACGACCATCAGGGCCCTGTCGCAGGCGGCAGGGGTCTCCCCGTCGTTCGTCTGCCGCGTCCTGTCGGGGCACAAGATGCCGTCCTGGCCCATCACCCGCGCGATCGCCGAGGCCTGCGGCACGAACCCCGACGACCTGCGCATCCTCTGGCAGACCGCTCACGGAGCCCGCCCGCGGCCCCCCGCGATCCGCCGCAACGACAGCGAACTGTTCGCCGAAGCGCTCGCCACCCTGCGCTCGGCCCTGCGTGGCCTGCACCTCGCCGCCTTCAGCCCGCCCCGGCCCTGGTCTGCGAACGGGTCGACGGGCCCCTCAGCCCGCGAGACGTCACCGGCCTCCTCGGCGAGGAGACGGCTGCCACCTCCCTGCCCGACTGGCCCGTCATCGGCCAGGTCGTCGACGCCCTCAACGCCGATGCGGACATGGCGGCCCCTGTGGGAGCACGCCCAGGTCGCCCGGGACCCCTACTGGACCCCTGAAAGGTCGACGCTTCGGAGCGTCACCTGCGGCGTCGGCCCCGCACCCGAACGGCGTGCCCGGGATGCAGGCGAGCATCGACCGTGGTCGTATGCCACTGTCAGTGACATCGGTCCGGGCGTGTCCACGAGGAGTCCCCGGCTCTCCGACCATCCGGGGTGCGGCCAGTCACCGCCCGGATACTGACGAAGGCCCCTGACCGGTCATCACCGCCGTGTCGGGCAGACGAGGGTACCGGCCCAGGCTGCAGGTGGACACCACCGTGCTCGATCCGGGAGAGAGAACATGGGTGACGAGAGGGGTGCTGCCCTGGCAGACGGGCGGCATGACGAAGGGTGCCCCGCGGGTCTCCTTGCGCGACGGTCGATGCTTCAGGGCGCAGCCGCCGGCCTGGTCGGGGCGGCAGGCGGGAGCCTGCTGGGCAACCGGGAAGCCATCGCCCAGGAAGGGGACGGCAGCGACCGGACGACCGGGAGCCTGATTCCGTTTCACGGCTACCACCAGGCGGGGATCGCCACCCCGCCCCAGACCGTCGGCGCGTTCGCCTCCTTCGACGTGAAGGCCACGAACCGCGCGGAACTCACCGAGCTGTTCCGCGCGTTGACGGCCCGGGCCCGATCGCTGACCTCGGGACGTACGGATCCGGATGCGTCCGCGGACGCTCCGCCTGCGGACAACGGAATCCTGGGCCCCGGGGTTGTGCGGGACGATCTCACCATCACCCTTGGCGTCGGTGCGAGCCTGTTCGACACGCGCTACGGACTGCAGGCACGCAAGCCCGTCCAGCTCAAGCAGATGGAGCCGTTCCTGCACGACGACCTGGACCCCGAACTGTGCCACGGCGATCTGTTGCTACAGGTGTGTGCCGGTCACCGCGACAGCACCGTCCACGCGATGCTCGACATCCTGACCCACACCAAGGGCATGCTGAAGCAGCGGTGGAGCTTCCACTGCCAGCGCAATCCGCCCCGCCCGACCGGGACTCCGCGTGACTGGTTCGGGTTCAAGGACGGCATCGCCAACCCCGACACCACCAACACGGCCCAGTTGGACAAGGTGGTCTGGGTGCAGCCCAGCACCGACGAGCCGGCATGGGCGGCAGGCGGGACGTACCAGGTGCTGCGCATCGTCCACTTCTTCCTCGATGCCTGGCAGAAGGTGCCGGTCGCCCAGCAGGAGCGGGTCTTCGGCCGCCGAAAGATCAGCGGCGCTCCGCTGTACGCCGTCTCGGACGACGCGCCGGAAACGTTCGATCCCGTCTACACCAACGACCCGCAGGGACTGATCACCCCGCTGAACTGCCATGTCCGGCTCGCCAACCCGCAGACTCCGGAGACCGCATCGACCAGCACCATCCTGCGCCGCAGCTACGACTACGAGCGAAGTCCCAGCCTGGACGGCCAACCAGACCTCGGGCACCTGTTCTGCTGTTTCCAGCGCGAACTCGACACCTACGTCGCCATGCAGACCCGGCTGGAAGCCGAGGCGCTCGTGCCGTACATCAGTCCGCGCGGCGGAGGCTACTTCTTCGCCCTTCCAGGAGTGCGCGACGACCAGGACTACTTCGCCCGCGGGCTGCTGACCTGACCGCCGCCTCCGGGCCGGTCGTACGGCAGACGGTCCGGGCCGCGAACCGAAGTTCCGCGAAGTACCCAGGAGGCGAGATGCGTTTCCGAACCCCCTCTGGTTTCCGAGTCCCCACCAACCGCGACCTGGGCAGAAAGGCGGTCCGACCAGCGCTGGGGGCCGGCGTCGGGCTCCTGCTGGTCTCCGGTCTCCTCGCCGCACGGCTCATCCCGGCGTCCTCCCCGCCGTCCTCCGCCGCCCCACTTGCGGGTGCCGGAGGCCACGTGTACGTCACCAACCAGCTCGACAACACGGTCTCGGTGATCGACGCCGGCACCAACAAGGTCGTCGCGACCGTCCCGGCCGGCGACGCGCCCGAAGGCATCGCGATCACCCCCGACGGCAGGTACGCGTACATCGCCGACAACGGATCGGCCACGGTCTCGGTGCTCGACACCCGTACCAACGAGATCGCCACCACCGTGCCGGTCGGGCACAACCCCACTGGCGTCGGCCTGAGCCCGGACGGCGGCTACCTCTACGTTGCCAACGGCGGGTCGGACAGTGTCTCGGTGCTCGACACCCGAACCAACCAGGTGACCGCGACGGTCCCGGTCGGCGTCTCCCCGGTGCGCGTCGCCATCAGTCGCGACGGCGCCACGGCCTACGTCGCCAACAGCGGGTCCCACAGCGTGTCGGTCCTCGACACCCGGACGCGGCGCGTCGTCCGGAACCTGACCGCCGGACGCTCCCCGGTGGGCGTCGCCATCGCCCCGGACGGCGAATCGGCCTACGTGGCCAACGAGACGGCGGCAACCGTGTCCGTCGTGGGAGTCCGCGCGGGGGCGGTCACCGCCACGGTCCCGGTCGGCGAAGGCCCCTTCGACGTGGCGCTGGCACCTGACGGTTCCAGGGCCTATGCCGCCAATCTCGGCCCGGGCACGGTATCCGTGATCGACACCCACAGCCACCACGTCTCGGCGACCGTTGCCGTGGGTCCTCCGGGCACCGACCCGTTCAACCTGGCAGTCACCCCGGCCGCGGTCTACCTCACGAACCAGGGAGCGGGCACCCTTGCGGTCATCGACCCCAAGAGCCTCAAGGTCGCCGCAACCGTGACGGTCGGTACCAGCCCCTACGGCGTCGCGGTGAGTCCCTGACCGCGGCGTCGCCGCACGCAGCAGCCGGGTCGATCGGTGTCTCACCAGCACCGAGGCGGCCGGGCTCCTCGGCTGGCGGTCGGCAGGTTCGACGTCACCGCCGAACGCCGCGGCCTCACCCCCGCCGCTACGACCGCAACGACGGTCGCCCTACTCGGCACCGACAGGCACGGATCCTGCGGACGGGGGTACAGCGGCTGCGGCTGGGAGCACCGGAAGCCAGGATCGATCCATGGCGATTCGGTTGGGATTCGGGCTGCCCCAGATGAAGTGGTACGACCTCGCGCACGCTCCGGCGGAGGCGGCACGAGCAGCGGAGCGGATCGGCTACGACAGCCTGTGGGTCTTCGAACGGGTGCTGTTCCCCGAACGTCCGCGGCAGGGCCTGTACGACGTGCCAGGACTGCCCTGGCCGGACTCCTACCGGTCGGTTGCCCATCCGCTGGTGGTCCTCTCACTCGCCGCCGCGGCGACCGAGCGGGCCCGGCTCGGCAGCAGTGTGCTGATCGCGCCCTTGCACGGTTCGTTTCAGCTCGCCCGCGCCCTGGCGACGCTGGATGCGGCGAGCGGCGGCCGCGTGGTCGCGGGACTGGGGACGGGCTGGTCGCTGGACGAGTACGCGGCCGCCGGGCTCGCCCCCTTCGAGGAGCGCGGAGCCGTGCTGGACGAACTGCTGGATGTCTGTGCGGCGGTGTGGGGCCCGGACCCCGTGTCGTACCAGGGCAGGCACACCGTGATCAACGAGGCCGAGGTCGGGCCGAAGCCCGCGCACCCCATCCCCGTCTACCTGGCGGCGTCCGGCGGCAATGCCCTGGACCGGGTGGCCCGCCGTGCCGACGGTTGGCTGCCGGCAGGCATGACACCCGGACAACTGGCCTCCCGGTGGCGTGAGATCACAGAGCGCGCCGCGTCGTACGGCCGCGATGCGAGCGCGCTTCGCATCTGCGCGAGGGCGAACATCCGGATCACCGAAGCCCCGGTCCGCGATGCCGAGCGGCAGTCCTTCGTCGGCACGGTCGAGCAGATCGTCCAGGACACGGCCGGCTATGCGGCCGCAGGGGCGGACGAGGTGCTGCTCGACCTCCAGGCGAACGCGCGGGATGTCGGCGAACTCGCCGATCTGGCAGCCCGGGTTCATGCGGAGGTCCGCAGCGCGGGGATCTGAGAAGCCGGCCCGATCGGGATTCACTCGGTGGATCCGGGCTCAGGGATCGTCCCTCGCCGTACGAATCTGTCGTAAAGCAAGGCCGCGAGGACGCGATCAGCTGGAAGAACAGGTTCGCAGCCTCGGATTCGAAAGGGATATAGCCGACTTCATCGGTCACGATCAGCGGGTAGCGGCCGAGCTTGACGAGTTCGTCCTGGAGGCGGCCGGCGTGGTGGGCGGCGGCCAGGCAGTCGACCCACTGGGCAGCGGTGGCGAAGGCGACCCTGTGTCCTGCCTGGCAGGCCCGGATGGCGAGTCCGGTGGCCAGGTGTGTCTTGCCCGTCCCGGGCGGGCCCAGAAAGATTGCGTTCTCCCGGGCGGCTATGAAGTCCAATGTTCCCAGATGGGCGAGCTGCTGGCGCGTCAGCCCGCGCAGGTGGGCGAGGTCGAGGTCCTCGAGGGTCTTGATGGCAGGGAAGCGGGCGGCACGGATGCGGCCCTCTCCGCCGTGACTGTCGCGGGCGGCGACCTCACGCTGCAGGCAGGCGACCAGGTATTCGGGGTGGGTCCAGGACTCGGCCTGGGCGCGTTCGGCCAGCCGTTCGGCGGCGTCCAGCAGGGCGGACTCGGCCAGTTGCTCCTCGGCGGTCGGGTGGAGCGGCGCTGTTGGTCAGGCCGCGATGTGGGAACCCGGCCGTTGGGCTGTCAGAGGCGCCGCGCGGCAAGGGCTCTCAACTTGTTGAACGGATCTCGGGGGCAGTTGCGGCCTGGCGATCGAGACCAGGTCTTTAAGCCGGGTGACTACGGGGCCATAGCATACGTAATGGGCGATCTCGGTCGGGTCGCTGACCGAGCGGCGGGCCAGAACCCAGTGCCCCACGCCGTCCTCCCACACCGGTCGGATCGCCACCCGGGCCCAGTCGCAGACCCGCTCGCCGTGGGAGCCCTTGCCGCCGGACAGGCGCTTCCAGGCCTGCCGCGGCAGCGTGGCGACCAACTCGTCGACCCGGACCTCACGCCACCCCACGGTGATCACGGTGTCGTTGACCCTGGTGGCCAGCACATACCCGACGCCGCGTTGCTCCAGCCAGACCCGCAGGCGCTTGACCTGCCCGTAGGCCTCGTCCGCGGTCACCCACGCGAACGGCACCCCGGCGTCGATCGCACGCTGCAGCATCCAGCGGAAGTGCTCGTTCTTCGTCGCGAACGGCACCTCGTCGGGCACGCCGGCCGCCCGGCAGCGCTCGCGGTCGTCCGTCCACGATGCCGGCAGGTACAGTTCCCGGTCGATCAACGCGCGGCCCTTCGCCGAGGCGTAGGCCAGGAACATGCCGATCCGGGAGTTATCCGTCCGCCCCGCAGTCCCCGTGTACTGGCGCTGGACCCCGGCCGACCGCGAGCCCTTCTTCAGGAAGCCGGTGTCGTCGCCGATCAGCACCGCGTTCTTGGCGCCGATGGTCTCCACGACGAAGTCCCGCACATCGTCACGGACGGCGTCGGCGTTCCAGTCGGCCGAGTTCAGCAGCCGTTGCATCCCGTCCGGGCAGTCCTCGCCGGCTGAGCAGCGCCTCGTCGGCGTTCAGCTCGAACCACTCCCCGGTGCCCTCGGTCACGACGAACCACTGCCCGCCCGGGCCGTGGCCGTCGAGGAAGACCTCCAGCGTGGTTCTGTTCACGAGTTCTGGTTCTGGCGATCAAAGCCACCAGCGCGAACTTCTCGTCCCCCGCGCGCACCTGGGCCGCGGTGATCCGGTCGCTGCGCACCTGCATGACCCCCGCAGACGCCGTGTCGGTGCGCACTGCCAGCCACACCTGCGGGCTCCTGCGGCTGGGCAGGCTCCCGAGTAGGGCGTGGGCGACGGCGGCCAGGCCCTCCCCGGTCGCCTCCGTGAGGTAGTCCCCGGTTCGCTCGTCGGCGCTGCGCGCCAGCCGGTCGGCCTGCGCCCGACGGTCGGTCCCGTTCGCACCGGTGCCTCATGGGTTTCCCCTTTCCTCTAGCAGCTGGCCGGACGTCGGCCGGGCAACCCAACCAGCCTGCCCGGGGTGGGCCTGCCGCATACCGGGACACCCGACAGGCTTGGTCTGTGGAGCGGCGGAAAGCGGGGACAAGCTGCGCGAGCCGGTGGACCGCCGCCTGACCCAGCAGTCCGCGCCCAGCCCCGCCCCGGCAACCGCGCCACCGGTCGCCGAGGGCACCGTCCCCACCGACCCCATGCTGCGCCGCCTGCCGATCACCGACGTCTCCGTCGCCCTGGACCACGGGCTGTTCGGCGACTTCTGGACGTTGGCCGGATGGACCATCAACCCCGACGTCTACCTCGTTCTGGGCGAGGGCCACCAGGTCGGCTGGGTCGAGCGCGGCCTGCCCGGCCTCGACGACCGGTGGGTGGCCGTGTACGAGAACTACTTCATCGGCGACCAGGCCGTCCAGGAAGCGATGCTCCACAACACACCCCCGAACAGGCCGCCCGCACCGTCCAGCTCGCCTACCTGCAGAACCTCTGACCGGCCCGCCAGGAGGCGGCGGGGGACCGCCCGAGACCAGGTGGCGGCGGCGGAACCGGGCGATGGAGCGGAAGTCCGGGGCTTGGTCGGCGGCCAGGAGGCGGAACGCGACGTCGTCGGCGCACTTGCGCTCGATCGCCCTCGAGGAGCGGATGCCGGTGGTGTAGCCGTAGATCAGCAGCCGCACCATCAGCCGCGGGTCGTAGGGCGGGTAGCCGCGCTTCTCAGCGTAGTCCGCCAGGACCGGTCCCAGGTCGAGTATCTCGTCGACCAGGTCCGCGACGAACCCGGCCAGGTGGCCCTCGGGCAGCCAGTCGTCCAGCGACGGCGGCAGCAGCAGGACCTGATGCGGGTCTTCCGAGTCAGGAATCTCGACCTGAGTCAGCTGTGCTGGTACCGGACGAGCGCGGGCGTGTCCTGCTCATGTACCAACCCTCGACGCGGGGTCCGACGAGGTCGGACGGCCAGCCGGCCGTCTCGACGGCGGCATCGTAGACGGCGTCACCGAACGCCACAATGGCCTGGTGCGGGTCCGCTGTCTCCCTGAGCTTGGCCCATGGCAGACGAACCAGACCGGCGTCGGGATGCCAGGCGGCGCCCTCAACACCCCAGGACCGGTCCCCGAGACCGTCCGGCTGGGGCCAGATGTACGCGTACATGCCGACGTTCGGCGCCTTGGCATCCCCGAAGGAGAATCCCACCGACACGTACGCGTCGAGCTGCGCGTTCTGCATGAACGGCGGCTGGTGGGGCGTCGGCACGGTGGGCTGCGCCCGGTAACGCGTGGCGGACAGGTCGAAGCCGCCCCACATCACACCGACCCGGGGGCGGTATCCCAGGAAGGGGGCCTGCCACGCCTCGAGCCCGTCAGCGGCGAGGTTCAATGCTGTCCAGATCAGCCGGGCCGCGTCGCCGTCCCAGGTACGTTCGACGTGATCGTCCTCGAAGCGCGGCGGGGCATCCGGAATCTCGCAGATCAACGAGCTGCGCGGTCGGTGTATGCCGAGCTCGTCTGCCGCATCGCAGAAGGACGCATAGAACATGGCGACTGATCCCTTGGACAATGGCACCGTCCGCGAGCCATTGTCGGCCTCGATGACCACGCCACCGTCGAGCAGGTTGTAGTGCACCGTGAAGGTCACGCCCCGCTGCCGAAGGGTTGGCGTACTGAGCCCCCGGGGGGTGACATCGAGGACGATGTTTCCCCAGCCGACTTCGAAGGGTTCGTCGAGGGTGTACTTGCCTGCGACCTGTATCACCCGGTTCACGTAGTCAACCATGGGCGCCAGGTCCTCATAGACCAGCATCGGCCATGCATTGACAGGTTCGCTCACAGAGAGTCTCCCAGCGTATCGATGGGATCAGCGGGAGGAGACGTCAGGTGCCGTGCCCGCTCCCCCATGCAGCGTTGGGCGGGCCTCGGACACCGAACTGCGATCCAGTACCCAATTCTCACACGCAGGTCAGGGTCCTGCCCGCTCGGTGGCGCCGGGCGTCCGACCGACATGCTGGGCCCAGGGCGCGCGGCGGCCGCGCCCACTACGAACCCCGCCCCACCGACCCGCGCCGCTGGGACCGGCAGGGCGACACCTCCTGACACCGCCCCGGACCAACCCCAGCGGCCCTGCTGGCCGCCCGCCGGGCAACCGCGGCCCCCGCACTTCCCGTGCCACGGCTTGCCCCGCTGGTCCGGTCGGCCCCCTCTACGCCGGCCGGGACCTGAAGGCCCTGGCCAAGTTCGTGATCAACGAGCCGGACGCCTACACCTGGCTGGACGGTCTTGTGACGCGCTGGGAGCCGCGCGGCGGCCTGGTCTTCGGCTGCCTGCTCGACCTCACGGGCCTACCCTACGACGCCCAGTGGTGGTGGCAGTTTGCCGTCGGAGCAGGGAACCTCACTGCCGCCTACTGCCTCTACCTGCACCACATCCGGATGGGTGAGCTGCGCGACGCGGAGCACTGGTTCCACCAGGCCGCCCGCCTGGACGAAGACGCCCCGGCACCCCCGCCGCCCGCCATGCCGGACGTGCTCGGCTACCCGCACCTGGCCGCGCTCATGGCCCGGCCGATGCCCGACGCCACCGGCCTGCCGAGCCCGGACCACGCACTGCGCGAGGCCATCGACGGCCTGCCCGCCACCAACAACGAGATGTGCGGGCCGTTCAGCCTGCCCACCGGCGACATCGCCCACCAGCTCCAGGAACTGGCCGCCCACTGACCCGGCCGGGCCCGCACCGCGCGGGCCCGGCCCCGCACCAAAAGCCAGGAGACCCTCATGCCCACCCACGCCCCCGCAATCCTCGCCCTGGCCACCACCGCCGGCCGCCCGCTACCTGGCCACCCTCACCGTCCTCGCGCTCACCGCCATCGCCGCCCCCACCCCCGCCCGCCGACGCGAGGCCCGCACCCTCCTGGCCCTGCTGCTCAACCGCAAGCCCTGACCGTTGCCGCACTGGCGTAGCCGCGGGTGCGCGACCGGCCCGCGCACCCGCACGCTGGAAGCGGCCGGCCCGTCGTTCGAACCCCCGAGCGGACTGCGGGCCGGCCCCTGTTCAGGCCCACGGTGTCGGTGCCCGCTGGGATGCTTGCCGAAGCGTTGCCGTCCTGTTCGTCCGCTACAGCGGCTGGGCGCGTCGGAGGTTCAGCAGGGTGGGGTGTGTCCAGAGCGCACGGACCCGACGAATGCGACGCGCGCATTTTCCCTCGCCGAGAGCAGTATGGAGTCGTCGGGGCGGCTTTGGTGGCTGGCATCGAGCCGCCGGGTGGGACTGTGCAAGGAGGCGTAATGACGTCGAATGAGTCTTCGGCCCCAGAGTTCTCGGTGGAGGCCGAAGCGCGCACCGAGCTGCTGAGGGCGATCAGCGCGGAGACCCGCGCCCTGGACCGGTACAGCGGGCAGCACCACCGTGCTCTGGTGGAGCTGGCCCATGCGTACGCGCTGGTGACCGGCGGCATCGGGGCGCCGGCCACCTCCAGCCCGGAGCAGCGGCTGTAGCCGGGCCCGCAGGCAGTGCGGTGCCGCACTGCCCGGTGCCCGGTTTCGGCGGTCCGGGGAGCGAGCAGGGGTTGCTGAGCCGGGCGTTCGCGCGGCCGGCGGCGCCCGACCACGGCGGGTCCAGGCCGTAAAGTCGGCGGGTGTCGGGTGCCACCGCATCTGCGGCGGTCGGATCCGGAAACCATGAGCGAGGTAGGTATGACCACCACATTTGAGACGCGTGACGGCGTCGAGTCCACCATCGCCCTGCTGGAACGCGAGCTTCCCGCGCTCCAGGAGCAGCAGGAGCGTCTGGAGAGTGAGTTGAGCGCTGTCACCGGACGTCTGGAGGCCGTGCGGGCCGCT
>NZ_JBHVFE010000187.1:0-15652 GCF_042801945.1 Kitasatospora sp. NPDC057542 | reverse complement strand
GGTGCGGCTGCTGCCGTCCGACCAGCTGGCCGCGGGGCTGGCCCTGCAGGGCATGGCGTTCCAGGTATCGATGCTGGCCGGGCCCGCGCTGGCCGGACTCGTGCTGGCGCAGTGGCGCTTCCCGGCGGCGTACGGTCTCCAGGCGTGCGCCGTCCTGATCTCGGCGATGCGGGCGAGGCGCTGGACGTGGGCCTGCGAATCCACTCCGAGCGTCTGTCTCCCGAACGAAGGTCCAGACTCCTGATCGACCTCGGAAGGGCACACGCTCAGCGGCGCCACCTCGGCGAGGCCATCGACTGCCTCCTCCGCGCCGAGGAACTGGCGCCGGAGAGCATCCGAACCCACGTGGCAGCCCGGGCGACGATCCGTGAACTCATCCTCATCGCCGGCCGGAGCGCACCATCAGAACTGGTGAAGCTGGCCAAGCGGGCGAACGCGACGGGGTGACGGCATTGCGCATCGGGATCACGAGGCACCGAGGACTGACAGACGAGTTGGAGGCGCAGGTCCGACGGCTCCTCGAAGATGCCCTTCCGAAGAAGGAGCCCGCCAACCTCACCGTCGTGTCGTGGGCGGAATCGGCATCCTCGACCCTGGTCTCGGCCTCCGGCTTCGACCCGGACGCCTCGTCCACCCGGGCGCCCTTGTACGTCGGCATGGTGCGCGTGTTGTCCGGGCTGTGCACCGTACGGATCCGCAGCTCACGGTCGGCACCCATCAGGCTGCCGTCCGGCGCGTCGTAGTACGTATCCCGGAAGACCCCGACCCGGCCGGGTTCCGTACCGCTCCTCCAGCTGCTTGAGCACGCCTTCCGGGTCTCGCACGATCGCCTTGAGCTCCGCTTCGATCGTCATCCCTCTGCCGTCCGTCATCACCCGCAACGCGCTTGCCGTCCCGGGCTGATGTCATCGCGGTGCAGTGCCGTTGTGATGCGGCGGGAGTCGGCCGGTTCCTCGGAGAAGCGGCCGACTCGACTCACTTCGCGGTCGAGATGGTGAGGATGAAGTGGTCGCCGGCCACGACCTGCGAGGAGGGCGAAGTGGGGCTCTGCGTCGAGGAGACCGCCAGGCCGGCGGCACCCAGGACGGCGGCCGCGGCCACCGCGATGACCATACGGCCGATCAACGTGCTCTTCATGTCTGCCCCTTGAGGGTTTCGAGCCTGCAACTGATTTCAAGATCGTATCAACGGCACGCCGCGTGGATCAGTGGATGATCACTCTGCGGACGGTCCCAAGAGTCGGGGCGGGCCCGGCTCAGCCCCTCCGGACGGCCTGGCGGGTGCGGCGGGCGAGGCTGTGTGCGCGCTGGACGGCGACGAAGCTCTGCATGGAGTCGGCCAGGGTGAGCCGGTACTTGAGGCGCAGCTGGGGGCTGAGGCCGCCCTGGGCCTCGGGGCCGATGGCCCGGAGGAGTCTGGTGACGTGCTGCTGGTAGGCGGCGCGGTAGGCGCGGTCGCCGTCCGGGACGGTCCAGAAGAACATCGGGATCTCTTCGGTCAGGCAGTTCCGGTCGTAGGCGCGCAGGTACTGCTCGGCGAAGACCGGCTCGGGGCGGGCGAGCAGCCACTCGCGGACGAGTTCCATGGAGCGGACGCGGTCGACCAGGCCGCGCGGGTCGGTCTTCTTCTGGGTGATGGAGAGGTTGCCGTCCTCGCGCACGCGCCAGTGGTAGATCGGGTCGGCGAGCACGTCGACCCGCTCGGCGAGGAAGTGGTGGGGCACGCTGACCGGGGCGTCCTCGTACAGGATGCCCTCGGGGTACAACAGGCCGGCCGCGTCGAAGAAGGAGCGCCGGTAGACCTTGTTCCAGGCGGTGCGGTCGGTGACCAGGGCGGGCAGTTCGCGGACGTGGGTGCGCAGCCGGGTCTCGCGGAACGGGCGGCGGTGGGCGTGCGAGGGGCTGAGGCCGGTGGTGCGCAGCCGCAGGGCGTTGCCGGCGACGAAGTCGGAGCCGGTGTCGCCCAGGGTGCTGATCATCAGCTGGTAGGCGTGCGACGGCAGGGTGTCGTCGCTGTCGACGAAGGCCAGGTACTCGGTGCCGGGGGTGAGGTGGCGCCAGCCGGTGTTGCGGGCGGCGCCGAGGCCCTGGTTCTCCTGCTGGACCAGCCGGAAGCGCTGGTCCTGTTCGGCGTACGCCTGGGCGATGGCCGGGCCGTCGTCGGTCGAGCCGTCGTCGACCATGACGCACTCGAAGTCCCCGAAGGTCTGCGCCGCGATCGAGTCCAGGCACTCCTGGAGGTAGCGCTCGACGTTGTGGACCGGGACGACGAGGGAGAGACGCGGGGCCATCGGGCGCCCTTTCGCTCAGGAGCGGACGGGCCGGGAGGCCGTTGCCGGCCGGTTACCGGCGGTGGTCCGAGCGAGCGTAGGGAGGGCACGCGGCCGGCAGGCGAACGGTGGGTGGCGTCCAGCCTGCGGTGGGGTGCATCGGCTGTGTCCGGCGTCAACTCCCGTGACGGACAACCCCGATGGGGAAAGGGAAGGGCCCCGGACCGCCCGACCGGTCCGGGACCCTGCGTCACGCGACGCGTATCAGCGGATCAGCTGATCAGGCGCTCTTGACGGCCGCGAAGCGGTCCGACACGTCCTGCCAGTTGACGACGTCCCACAGGCGGGTGACGTAGTCCGGGCGGACGTTGCGGTACTGGAGGTAGTAGGCGTGCTCCCACGCGTCGAAGGCCAGCAGCGGGGTGGTGTTCTGGCCGACGTTGCCGTGGTGGTCGTAGACCTGCTCGACGATCAGGCGCTGACCGAGCGGCTCCCAGGACAGGATGCCCCAGCCGGAGCCCTGCACGCCGGTGGTGGCGTTGGTGAGCTGCTTCTTGAACGCCTCGAAGCTGCCGAAGTGCTCGGTGATGGCGTCGGCCAGCTCACCCTCGGGGCGGTCGCCGCCCTCGGGCGAGAGGTTCTGCCAGAACAGCGAGTGCAGGACGTGGCCCGACAGGTGGAAGGCGAAGGTCTTCTGCAGGCCGACCAGGCCGCCGAACTGCTCCTTGTCGCGGGCCTCGGCCAGCTGGTCCAGGGTGTCGTTGGCGCCCTTGACGTACGCGGCGTGGTGCTTGGAGTGGTGCAGCTCCAGGATCTCGGCCGACATCGCCCGCTCCAGAGCGGAGTAGTCGTACGGCAGGTCGGGAAGCGTGTAGGTGCCCATCAGGACACGGCCCCTTTCGGCGGGTTGAACGGTGGTGATCGTGCCGGGACAACACTATTGCGTATCAGTTGCAAGAACGAAGTATGGGCTCCTGCTTATTCCTCACGCCCCGTCGGGCACAATGGTCACCGTTCCATGTAATGACCGACAGGGGTGAGTGGCTGTGACAGGGTCACCGGTGGTGCTGGGCATCGAGTCCTCCTGCGACGAGACCGGCGTGGGCCTGGTGCGCGACGGTGTGCTGCTCGGGCAGGCGGTGGCCTCGTCGATGGACGAGCACGCCCGCTACGGCGGGGTGGTGCCCGAGATCGCCGCGCGGGCGCACGTGCACGCGATGGCGCCGGCGGTCCGGGAAGCCCTGGACCGGGCCGGGCTCACCCTGGAGGACGTCGGCGCGGTCGCGGTGACCACCGGTCCGGGCCTGGCCGGGGCGCTACAGGTGGGCGTGGCCGCCGCCAAGGGGTACGCCTTCTCGCTCGGCGTCCCGCTGTACGGCGTGCACCACCTCGCCGGGCACGTCGCCGCCGCCGCCCTGGACGGCGGGCCGCTGCCCGACCCCTGCGTGGTGCTCATCGTCTCCGGCGGCCACACCTCGCTGCTGCTGGTGCGCGACCTGGCCCGCGATCCGATCGTCCACCTCGGCGACACCCTGGACGACGCGGCCGGCGAGTGCTTCGACAAGGTCGCCCGGATCCTGGGGCTCCCCTACCCGGGCGGCCCGGCGATCGACCACGCCGCACGCGATGGCGACCCGACGGCCGTCCGGCTGCCCCGGCCGCTGACCGGGCCGCAGGACGACCCGTACGCGTTCTCCTTCTCCGGCCTGAAGACCGCCGCCGCCCGCTGGGTCGAGGCGCAGCGCGAGCCGCACGTGCAGAACGCGGCGGCCGCGCTGCAGGAGGCGATCGCGGACGTGCTGACCCGCAAGGCGGTGCGGGCCTGCGTCGACCACGGGATCGGCACCCTGGTGGTGGTCGGCGGGGTCGCGGCCAACTCCCGGGTGCGGGCACTGGCCGAGCAGCGGTGCGCGGCGGCCGGGATCGCGCTGCGGGTGCCGCCGCTGCGGCTGTGCACCGACAACGGCGCGATGGTGGCGGCGGTCGGTGACCTGCTGGTCCGGGCGGGCGCGGAGCCGGCCCCGGCCGACCTGTCGGTGGATCCGTCGGCGCCGCTGGAGTTCGCGGCGCTCACCCCCCGGCCGCTCGTACGGACCTGACGCTCGCGCGGCTCCCGGGCCCGTGCGGACCTGGCGCTCGCACGGCTCCGAGGCCCGTGCGGACCTGACAACGTTTCGGTCTCGCCGACCGGCAATCCGTTCCCGGCCCTTCCCCCCACGTTCTCCTATGTGCCATTTTACATGTCACACAGCAAGGCCCGTGCGCCCCACGCAGCGCGGCCGCCCCCACCCACAACGGCCCCGGAGGCCCCCACAGATGCGTCCCTCCCGGATAGCGAAGGACAGCGCGCGCAGACTCCCTGCACTCGGCGCCGCCCTCTTCCTCGCCCTCGGCCTGTTCGCGCCGCAGGCGAGCGCCGCCGACACCGCCGCCGCGTCGGCCGGCAAGGCGACCGCACCGGTCGGCAAGCCCGCCGCGCCGCGCACGATCCCCGTGCCCAAGTCCCCCGACACCCCCAAGGACGCCCGCCCGCTCGTCTCGGACCCGCAGGCCAAGGCCACCGCCCCGACGGCGGGCAGCACCGTCGGCGCCGCCAAGTCGGCGCGGGCGCTCACGGCCGCCTGCGACGTCTCCGCCTTCACCGGCAAGTCCGGTGCCGCGCTGGTCCAGCAGGTCAAGGCCGCCGGGCTCGACTGCGTCAACTCCCTGTTCCAGCTCACCGGCAACGACGCCAAGGGCGCCTTCAACGAGGCCCAGATGGTCACCGTCGCCAACGCCCTGCGCGACACCTCCGCCGCCTACCCCGGCGACAACTCCACCTCGGCCGGGCAGCTGGTGCTCTTCCTGCGCGCCGGCTACTACGTCCAGTGGTACAATGCGGACGCCGTGGGCCCGTACGGCGACAGCCTCAAGACCGCCATCCGCGGTGCGCTGGACGCCTTCTACGCCGCCCCGCGCACCAGGGACATCAGCGACGCCAACGGCGCCACCCTCGCCGAGGCCGTCACCCTGATCGACAGCGCCCAGGAGAACGCCCGCTACACCGGCGTCGTCAAGCGGCTGCTGAACGACTACAACGGCAACTGGCCCGCCGCGATGACCACCGCCGTGGCCAACACCGAGACGGTCATCGAGCGCGGCTTCGACCTGCCGGAGTTCGTCACCGCCCTCCAGGCCGACCCCACCTTCGCCACCACCGTGCAGTCCTTCGTCACCCGCAACAGCAGCCTGATCAACGGCGGCGACCTGGTGACCAAGATCGGCATCCAGCTCGGCAACCTCGTCGCCAGCGACGCCCTGCGCCCCCAGGGCCGGCCGATCCTCAAGGACCTGATCAACCGCTACCCGCTGGTGGGCAACACCGGTCCGCTCACCATGAACCTGCTCTGGTTCACGGAGAAGAAGGACGAGGGCAACTGTTCCCTCTACGGCACCTGTGACGTGCCGGCCAAGCTCGTCCCGCTGGTGCTCACCGTCGACCACACCTGCAACGCCAACCTGCGCATCCGCGCCCAGGACATGACCGCGCAGCAGCTCGCCGACACCTGCACCAGCCTGATCAACCAGGACGCGTTCTTCCACAAGATCGTCAAGGACAACGGTCCGGTCGCCAACGACAACAACACCAACCTTGAGGTCGTCGTCTTCGACGACTACTACAACTACAGCCTGTACGCCTGGGAGATGTACAAGATCGAGGTCGACAACGGCGGCATGTACGAGGAGGGCAACCCGGCCACGGTCGGCAACCAGGCCCGCTTCATCGCCCACGAGGCCTCCTGGCTGCGCCCCGAGTTCCAGATCTGGAACCTCAACCACGAGTACACCCACTACCTCGACGGCCGCTACGACATGTACGGCGACTTCGAGGCCGGCATGACCACCCCGACCATCTGGTGGGTCGAGGGCCTCGCCGAGTACGTCTCCTACAGCTACCGCGGCGCCCACTACGACGACGCGATCGCCCAGGCCGGCAAGGGCACCTACGCCCTGAGCACCCTGTTCGACACCACCTACGAGAACTCGAACTCCACCCGGACCTACAACTGGGGCTACCTGGCCGTCCGCTACATGCTCCAGTCGCACCCGGACGACGTCAACGCGGTGCTCGCCAAGTACCGCGCCGGCGACTGGAACGGCGCCCGCACCATCCTGAAGACCACCATCGGCACCAAGTACGACGCCGACTTCGCCACCTGGCTGAAGGCCTGCGCCGCCGACAACTGCGGCTCGCTGCCCACCGAGCAGCCCAAGGCCCCGCTCTGCACCTCCGCCGACAGCCGGCAGTACGACAAGAACTGCCGCCGGGACAACGTCGCCGCCACCACCGGGAACTACAGCTACGACTTCCTGTACCTGCCCGCCGGTGTGAAGCAGCTGACCGTCACCACCAGCGGCGGCACCGGCAACGCCGACCTGTACTACAACGGCGGCGCCTGGGCCACCACCGGCTCGTACCTGGCCAAGTCCACCACCAGCGGCAACGGTGAGACCCTCACCATCGACAACCCGCCGTCCGGCTGGGTGTACTTCAGCCTCTACGCGCAGCAGGGCTTCGGTGGCGTGACGGTCACCACGACCTACAACTGATCGCATGACCGGCAACTGACCGACCGCGCCGTACCCGTCGTACGCGCAGAAGGGCCCCGCGGCCTCGCGGGGCCCTTTCGCGTTCCCGTTCCGGGCCCCCACCGCGAATTTCCAGGGGTTATAACGATTCAACCACCGAATAGGCCGTCAACAAGGCAAAGAGATCGAACAATTCCCTGTCGACGGGGTGTCCGAGCGGCGAACCTTCGGTTAGGGTCCATGACAGATGAACCCGTTCGGCCCCCGGCGACGGAATGCCGGACATCCCCGACGGCCTGGGTGCGGCATTCTCGCCGCACCCGAAAACCCCCGGAATGGAGAGTAGTCATGAAGATGATCAAGGCGCTCGTCAAGAAGTTCAAGAAGGACGAGGACCTCGCGAACCACGCGTGGGTGCTGCACGTCATCTGACGTGGTCAGCCGCCGGCGGGGGCTTGGGTCGGCCGTGCCCCCGCCGGCGCGGCGACCTGCCCGGACCTCCTCGGGCAGCTCCGCTCCGACAACATTTCCCTGCCATTTCGAAATGGAGACCTGATTCCCGTGGAAGAAATGGCTCCGACGAAACCTCGCGGCCATTCCATCGCGTTCTCACCGAGAATTCAGGAGCTACTGGACAGGGACGAGAAGGTGTTCCGGATCGACCCGGTCAAGGTCGGTGTCGCGGACTCCCGGCTGATGGCCGAAATCGTCGCCGCACGCCCCGTCCTTTCCAGCGAGCGCTCGGTCTACAAACCCGCCGCCGGCTCCGACATCCCCCACGACAGCGCGACCAGGACCATCCGCGCACTGGGGCGGGACGCCATGGCGGGCATCCGGAAGCCACCGCCCCCGGCCCGCGGGATGGCCGGCTCCTGGCCCTACGCCGGCACCTCCTACCTGCGCCGCTGGCTGTTCTCCGCCGACCCGCTGCCGGTCTCCCTGCTGTCGAAGCGCGGCGTCACCCGCTCCGACACCCTCTCCCGGCTCGTCGACCGCGCGGTCACCCGCTGGCCCGGCTCCGCCGGCCAGGACGGGTGCACCGCACTGGCCGGGCTGATCCGCGGCGCCGACGACCCGGTGGAGCGCAAGCAGGCCATCGCGATGTACCGGCGGGCGACAGCCACCCTCTGCGACGGCGTGGCCGCACTGACCGGCAACGCCCTGTGGCTCATGGGCCCGGAGCGGGACCGGCCGGAGAACCGCGCGGACCTCACCGCGGTCCTCTGGGAGACGCTGCGGCTGCTCCCGCCCGCCTGGATGCTGTACCGCAACGGCGGCGCGGCGTACACCTTACTGCACCCCGAGATCCGGCCCGAGGACGACGTCGCGCTCTTCCCGCTGTTGATGCACCGCCACCCCGACTACTGGTCAGACCCGCTGGAGTTCCGCCCCGAGCGCTGGGACGGCGTCGCGGACCCGGAGAAGGCGCCCGCGTTCATGCCGTTCGGTTTCGACGGCGCCCGCTGCTGGGCCAAGCACCTGGTCGTACCGCTGGCCGAGCGCCTGCTCACCGTCGCCCTGGACAACCGGCTGGTCGTCCGCAGCCCGCAGCAGGAGGCGCAGGTGCCGCTGCGCTCCCTGCTCTCCGTACGGTTCGCGGCGCAGGTCGGCACCTGACGCCTCGACGCCCCGGAACACCCCTGACACCACGGGACACACACCATGGAATCGCCCACACTGGCCGACTGGGTCGGCGACGTCCGGAGCTTCACCGACCGCCAGTGGCAGCGCGAGCCCGCGCTCTTCACCCCGGAGGCCCTCGCCCCGCCGTTCGACCTCGACGAGCTGGACGCCGCCTTCGACGGCGGCCTGCTGCGCACCCCCTACCTGGAGATGGTCCGCTCCGACAAGGTCACCGTCCCGACCGAGTCCTTCACCACCTCGCGCGTGGTCAACGGCACGACGCACCACGGCTTCGCGGACCGCGCGAAGGTGCTCGCCCTGCTGCGCCGCGGGGCGACACTGCTGCTGCGCTGCGTCGACCAGTGGCACCGCCCGACCGGCGAGCTGGTGGCCCGGCTGTCCGAGGAACTGGACCGGCGGGTGGAGGCCTTCTTCTTCGTCACCCCGGCCGGCGGCCAGGGCCTCGCGATGCACCGCGACGACGCCGACGTGTTCGTCCTCCAGGCCGCCGGGCGCAAGACCTGGTACGTCCACGACGCACCGGCGGCGGCGGACTGGCGGCTCGGCGAACTCCCGGACGACGAACGCTCCCCGCTGCGGCTTCACGGCGTCCTCGAACCCGGCGGCGTGCTCTACGTACCGCGCGGCTTCGCGCACCGCGCGGTCGGCGCCGGGGGCCTGTCCGCCCACCTGTCGCTGACCGTCCGCGACCTCTCCGTCCAGGACCTGTGCGGAGCCCTGGAACGGCAGTTGACCGAAGACCTCGACCTGCCCGCGCGCCCGCTCGGCGAGGCCGCGATCAACGACGCCTGCGCCGCCCTGCTCGACCACGCCAGGGCGAGGCTGGAGGCGCTCCGGCCGGAGGACCTCCTGCGCGCCGCCCGCGCCGACCGGGTCGGCCCGCCGATCGCCCCTGCTCCGCCGGAGACCCTCGCCGAGGCGGCCCGGTCCTGGAAGTCCGGTGCGCCCGCCGCCGGCCGCTCCGGGCCGTCCTCCCTCCGCCGTACCTGGCGCAAGCTGCGCGGCGCGGCGCGCGTCGGGGCCTGACCGACCGTCGGGACCGGCCTCGTCGCGATGTGCCACAAATCCTGCTCGAAGGAGCCGAGTTGGTGGCCGTCGAGCACCGGGGAGGTCTGCGGTGCCCGATTCCCCGGGAGGCAGTACGGCAGACTGCTCGCCATGCGATCCGATGATCAGATGGACATGTCGGCCAAGCCCGTCCTGCCGGACGTCGCCGCCCGGGCGATCGGGCCGGAGGCGGCGGTGGAGGCCCGCTGGGAGAGGCTCGTCCTGAACTGGGAGGGGCGCGCACGGGAGAACAAGCGCGGCCCCGGCAGCTACAACGACGGCCTGGTCCGCCTGCTCAGGGCCGCCCGCGCCGAACCCCGGCTGCGCCGGCTGTTTCCCTTTACCAGCCACTACAACCTGCACTTCAGCCTGTCGACCACGCAGCCCTGGGCCGAGCAGGGCCTCCCGAACGCCCATCCACAGGAGGGCGGCAGCTACCTCGTCGGCCGGTGGCACGAATCCGGCGAGCGCGTCACCGCGGCCACCCCGGAGGAGGCCGTCGCCCTGCTGGTCGAGCGTCTCCCGGCGGATCTCGGACCGGTGTTCAACCGCCCTGACGCGGCCGAGGAGCACCACGCGAGCGAGGCCGGTGCCGCGCTGATCGTGCTCTCGCCCCGGGTGCCGGATGGCGGGTCGCTGCTGGCCCCGGAGGTGCGGGAGGCCTCGCCGGCCCCGGCGGACGAGCCGGCCGCCCGGCACGGGGCGTCGGTCGGGCGGATCGACGAGCGCACCTTCACCGAGCAGGTCCGGGTGGCCGAGAAGCGGGCGGAGGAGCGGACGGAGGAGCAGACGGACCAGGGCTCCTGAGCCCAGGCGGGACGGGCGGGCGGGGTGTGCGCCCGCCCCGCCCGCCCGCGCGGGCCCGCCGCTGTCACTCCGCCCGCAGCGCGTCCACCGTGCGCGCCCGCGCCGCCCGTACGGCCGGGAGCAGGGCGCCGAGCAGGGCGATCAGCACGCCGCCGAGGCCGAGCAGGACCAGCACCGGGGTGGCGAAGACGTCCAGCGCGGAGGCCGGGAAGTTCAGCCCGGCGCTGTGGCCCATCGCGGGCACCGTCAGGCCGTGCAGCAGCAGGCCCACCGGCAGGCCGATCGCGCCGCCGACGGCCCCGACCAGGAGCACCGAGGCGAGCACCACGCCCACGGTCTGCGCCGGGGTCATGCCGAGCGCCTTGGTGACGCCCATGTCCCGGGTGCGCTCACGGATCTCCAGGACGACGGTGTTGAACACCCCGAGCCCGGCGACCACGAGCAGCAGCACGGTCAGGGTGGCGGTGAGCGAGTTCAGCGCGGCGATCGAGTCGCTGGAGCCGTGCGGCCCCCCGGTGTCGGCGGTCATGTGCGCCGGGGCGAGCGCGGCGGTGACGGCGGTGGCGTAGGCGGTGCGGTCGGTGCCCGGCTTCAGCTTGACGGTCCAGAAGTCCGGCCGCGGGGCCGTTCCGGACGGGTAGGCGGCGGCGTCGGTGAACAGTTCGTTGGTCTGCACGTGCGGGTCGAAGACCTCGCCGACGATCCGGACGGTGACCGCCCGGCCGTGGCTCGTGAAGGTCACCTGGTCACCGATCCTGACCGAGGCCTCGGTCAGGAAGGTCGCCGGGGCGACGGCCTCGCCCGGGCCCTGGTACCAGCGCCCGGTGACCATCCGGTAGCCCGCCCAGGAGGAGTCGCCGTCGAAGGCGGTCACGGTGGTGCTGCCGGCCACCCCGGGGACGGTGACGTCCTCGGTGCCGACGCCGAAGTAGGCGGCGGTGCCCGGCTGGGCGTCCAGCGCGGCGGTGACGACGGCCCGCTCGGCCGGGACGGGCCTGGTCATCGGCATCGCCCCGGGCGGGCCGTCCGGGCGCGTCGGGTGCACCGCGACGTCCCCGGCGTCGCGGGTCTTCGCCTCCTGCACCCAGCTCATCGTCCCGCCCATGCCCACCGCGAAGACCGCGGCCGCCGTGCCGAACAGCACCGCCGCGAGCATTCCGGCCGCACGGGCCGGGCGGGCGAAGGGCTGGGCGAGCCCGAGGCCGATCGGCCGGGGCAGCGGCAGCCGGGCGGCCAGCGCGGCGGCGCGGCGGGCGAGCGCGTCGCGTCGGCTGCCGCCCGCCGTGCGGCCGACGGCGAGCGCGTCCACGGTGCGCAGCCGGCCGGCCCGGGCGGCTGCGGCCCAGGCGACCAGCGCGACGGCGGTCAGGGTGCCGCCGGCCACCGCGACGTCCACCCAGGGGGCGAGGCCGGAGGTGGTGGTGCCGTAGAGCGAGCCGGTGGTGGCGAGCACCGGGATGGTCAGTGCGTTGCCGGCGACGACCCCGAGCAGGGTCCCGACGGTGGCCGGGATCAGCGCCTGGGCGACGTACGCCCGCACCACCTGGGCGGGGGTGCAGCCGAGCGCCTTGAGCACGCCGATCCGCCGGGTGGCGGTGCCGACCGCGCCGGCCACCACGTTGCCCGCCACCAGCACCGACATCGCCATCCCGAGCAGGCCGAAGGCGACCAGGAAGGGCAGGAACAGCGCGGTGTTGCGGTCCGAGCCCTGTTTGGCGGTGAGCCACGACTGGGCGCCGGTGAGCGACCCGGCGGGGGCGGTGGCCGCGACGGCGGCCCGGTCGGTGTCCATCGCGGCGGTGCTGCCGGCGTCGGCGAACCGGTAGAGCATCTCGTAGCCGGGGGTGCTGCCGGGCGCCGTCAGCGCGGTGAGGGCGCCGGGCGCCACCCAGGCGTCGGCGGTGCGGCTGACGGACCGGGCGAAGCCGACGACGGTGAG
The DNA here is from genome assembly GCF_042801945.1 of Kitasatospora sp. NPDC057542. Classification (NCBI taxonomy): domain Bacteria; kingdom Bacillati; phylum Actinomycetota; class Actinomycetes; order Kitasatosporales; family Streptomycetaceae; genus Kitasatospora; species Kitasatospora sp. NPDC057542. The sequence goes on along the minus strand of NZ_JBHVFE010000187.1, from coordinate 3,377 downwards.
TGTCGGCGCGCCCGGCAGGGCGGGCAGGCGCAGCGTTCCGCCGATCTCCCTGACCGGGCTGCCGTACGCGTCAGCCAGCACCACCTCGCCCGGCCTGCTCGGCCAACTACCGTTCAGCAGCTCGACGTTGTCGACTCCGCCGGCGGGATCGGCGCGGCCGGCCACCGTCATCGGTTCCATCGTCGCCCCGACCGGGACGTTCGCCCCGGGGCCCGGCTCGGGGTCGACGGTGACGGTGCGGAAGGGGCCCGCGGCGGCCGTCACCCCGGGGGCGTGCGCGGTGGCGGCGAGCTGCTCGGCGCTCGCCCTGGTGCCGTCGAAGCGCGCGGTGAGGTGGGCCCCGCGCCGGCCGTCGAAGGCCCGCTCGAAGGGGTCCTGGGAGGCGACCAGCAGCGAGCCGCCGAGGACGGAGCAGGTGGTGGCCACCAGCGCGGCCAGGCCGACCGCGGCGGACTGCGTCCGACGCCTGCGCACCCCTGCCCGCACCACCCTCCCGAGCGCGGTCATGCCGCCACCGCCGAGTCCGCCTCGACCCGGCCGTCCCGCATCCGGACCGCGCGGGTGGCGCAGTCCTCGGCCAGCGTCAGGTCGTGGGTGACGATCAGGATGGTCTGCCCGTCCTCGTGCAGTTCGCGGAACAGCTCCTTGACGTCCTCACCGGAGGCGGAGTCCAGCGCACCGGTCGGTTCGTCCGCCAGCAGCAGCGTCGGCCGGTTCATCAACGCCCTTGCCACCGCTACGCGTTGGCGCTCGCCTCCGGAGAGCCGGCCCGGGTGGGCGCGGGCGTGCCGGTCGATGCCGAGCGATTCCAGCAGCTCGCCGGCCCGGCGCCGGGCCTCGGCGCGCGGGACACCGGCCAGTTCGCCGGCCAGCACCACGTTGTCGGCCACGGAGAGGTCGTCCAGCAGATTGAAGAACTGGAACACCATGCCGATGGTGCCGCGCCGGTAGCGGGCCGAGGCCGCCTCGCCGAGCCGGTCCACCCGCACCCCGGCGACGGTGACCGTCCCGGCGCTCGGCCGGTCGAGCCCGGCGACCAGGTTCAGCAGGGTGGACTTCCCGCTGCCGGAGGGGCCGAGCACGGCCACCGACTCCCCCGCCCGCACGCTCAGCGTGACCCCGTCCAGCGCCGCCCGGGCACCCTCATAGCGGCGGCTCACCCCGCTCAGTTCGACCACCGGTTCGCTGCTCATGACCCCACTCCTCGTCGCTTCCTGCCTGGTGACGAGGACGAAGGTACGAACGGGCGGCCCGCTCCCGCGTCCGCCGCCCGCGGCACGTTCCGTACCGCGTCGGGCGGACGGCCGCCGACGTCATCCTTCCGATGTAGTCGCCGGGTGTACCGGCTGCCCGCCACCCGCGGGGCTGTCCCGAGGGGCTCCCGACCCCCACAATGTCCCGGTGATCAACCATCCGACGGTGCACCGGCTGCGCGCGGCGGCGGCCCGGCTGAGCGGCAGCCCGGGCGCGGCTCCCCCGCCCCGGCCGACCCGGCGCGGCCGGGCCTTCGACGTGGCCCTCGCCCTCTTCCTCGCCCTCACCAGTGGGCGCTACGCCACCATCGCGGGCGGCCCGCACGAGACGGCCCTGTCCTGGCTGCTGCTGGTGGTGCCGCTCGTTCCGCTGCCGCTGGTGCTGCGCCGCCGCTTCCCCCTGGCGGTGCTGTGGACGGTGCTGCCGGGCGCCCTGCTGGTCCGGCACCAGTCGGAGGACATCGCGTACTCGGCGGGCGTGGCGGTGATGGTCGCCGCGTACAGCGCGGCCGCGTACGGGCGCCGCGGGACGGCCCTGCTGCTGAGCCTGCCGGCCGCGACCGTCGCGCTCGTGGTGCTCTTCGCCGCGGCCAAGCTGCCGCACTTCCCCAACGGGGTGATCGCCGTCCTGGTCATGGTGCCGGTGTTCGCGGTCGCCTACGAACTGCGGATGTGGCGCCGCCGGGTGGACGAGGGGCGCGAGCGGCTCTCCGTCCTGGAGCGCGAGCAGCTGGCCGCGCTGCAGCGCGCGGTCGAGCTGGAACGGGCGCGCATCGCCCGGGAGTTGCACGATGTCGTCACCCACAACGTGAGCATGATGACGATCCAGGCCGGGGCCGCCCGCAAGATCCTGGACACCGCCCCGGACAAGGCCCGTACGGCGATGGCCGCGGTGGAGTCCGGCGGCCGCGCGGCGATGACCGAACTTCGGCACGTGATGGGCCTGCTGACCATCGACTCGGAGACCGGCGACGCTCCGGCCGCCGAGGCCGACCTCAGTCCGCAGCCGGGCCTCGGCCGTCTGGACGCGCTGGTCCAGGGCGTCCGTCAGGCCGGGCTACCGGTCGAACTGAGCGTCCGCGGCGAGCGCCGGCCCGTCCCGCCCGGGGTCGAGCTGGCCGCCTACCGGGTCGTCCAGGAGGCGCTCACCAACACCGTCAAGCACGCGGGCGGCGCGGACGCCGCGGTCACCGTCGAGTACGCCCCCGGACAGCTGCGGGTGGAGGTCACCGACACCGGTGGCCGCCCCACCGGCGCCGCCGCGACCGGCAACGGACGCGGCCTGCTCGGCCTGCGCGAACGCCTCGCCGTCTACGGCGGCACCCTGCACACCGGCCCCCGGCCGCGCGGCGGTTACCGCGTCACGGCCCTGATCCCCCTGGAGAGTTCATGAGCGAGCAGCCGCTGCGGGTGGTGGTCGCCGACGACCAGGCCCTGGTCCGCACCGGGTTCCGGCTGATCCTGGAGTCGGAGGGCATCGAGGTCGTGGCGGAGGCCGAGGACGGCGAGCAGGCCGTCTCCGCCGTCCGGCGCAGCAGGCCGGACGTGGTGCTGATGGACATCCGGATGCCCGGCCTGGACGGGCTGGAGGCCGCCCGCCGGATCCTGGCGGACCGCGCGCAGGAGCCGCCGCGGATCATCATGCTGACCACCTTCGACCTGGACCACTACGTCTACGCGGCGATGGCCGCCGGGGCCAGCGGCTTCCTGCTGAAGGACGTCACCCCGGAGCACCTGGCCGCCGCCGTCCGGCTGGTCCGCACCGGGGACGCGCTGCTCGCCCCCGCGATCACCCGTCGGCTGGTCGAGCGCTTCGCCCGCCCGGACGATCCGGCCTCCGCCGTCGCACCGCACCGGGAACTGGGCACCCTCACCCCGCGCGAGCTGGAGGTGATGGCACTGCTCGCCCGCGGCCTCAGCAACGCCGAACTCGCCGCCCGGCTGCGGTTGTCCGAGGCGACGGTGAAGACGCACGTGGCCCGGATCCTCGGCAAGCTGGGCCTGCGGGACCGGGCCCAGGTGGTGGTCGCGGCGTACGAGACCGGGCTGGTCAGCGTGGGGTCGGTGGCCGACCCGGCCGTGGGCCGGTGACACGCGGCGGGAGCCCTGGGGCAGGCCCCGGGC
>NZ_JBHVFE010000186.1:0-15685 GCF_042801945.1 Kitasatospora sp. NPDC057542 | reverse complement strand
GCGAGGACGGCATGCGCCTGCTGCGAGCCGTCCTCGGGCCCGGTACCCCGGTCCGGCTGCGGGCATTGCCGCAGGTGGAGGTCCTGCGGCAGGTCTGGGTCCAGCAGTACTGGTACGACGAGGAGGGCCGCCTGGGCTGGCGCGGGCCCAAGCAGACCCGCGACCGGCTGAGCCGGCGCCACAGCCCCCGGCGCTCGATGTCCGCAGAAGCCTCCGACGGGCGGCCCGACCCCGCCTCGGCCCGGGCCCCGTGGTCGTCGGTCGAGATCGTCTCGCCCCACGACCCGCAGGCCCGCTTCAGCCACAAACCCGGCAAGGCCGAGTGGGTCGGCTACAAGGACCACCAGACCGAGACCTGCGACACCGGCCTGCCGAACGTGATCGTGCACGTCGCCACCACGCCGGCACCCGAGCAGGACATCGACACCCTCGAACGGATCCACATCGACCTTGCCGCGCGAGACTTGGCGCCGTCCGAGCACTTGGTCGACGGCGGATACACCAGCCCCGCCACCATCCACCGGGCCAGGACCGTCTACGGGATCGACCTGGTCGGCCCGGTCCGGCTCCCACCCAGGACACGGGCACTACCGGGTTTCAACAAGGAAGACTTCCATCCCAACTGGGAGGAAAGAACGCTCACTTGCCCCAACGGCGCTACCAGCCCGCCCTGGAAAGCGACACTCGCCGACGGCCAGCCACGCCTGTCCGTACTCTTTCCCCGGGCCGTCTGCCGGGCCTGCGACGACCGCCCCAGGTGCACCGGAAACATCGACGGCAAGGGCCGCCACCTCCTGCTGCTGCCACAATCCCTGCAGGAGATCCAGAACCGCGTAAGGAAAGATCAACAGACCCGGCCCTGGAAGGACCGATACGCCATGCGGGCAGGCTGCGAAGCCACCGTCTCCGAGACCGTCCATGCCCACGGCCTGCGCAACTGCCGCTACCGCGGCACCGCGAAGACCCACGTCCAACACGTCCTCACCGCGGCCGGAACCAACATCATCCGCCTCAGCCAGCACCGTGACGATGGCAGATCAGCCGACCATCGAACAGGCCCAACCACCCGCTTCCAGCAACTGTGCCAACCACCGGGTGGCGGGACTCGAACCCGTCACTCATGAAGATCACCAACAGCATCATTTCTGTGGAGCTCCGCCGTGTGTGTGCGGAGCCACCTCTGAGCAGATCTCTGACCTGCCGACTTCCGCCTCCCGAGGGTCCGCTGTACCCGGCCTTGGGCCGACACCACAGAAGTTGAGCCAGAGCCCATGAATGTGCCCACCGAGTTGTAGGTGCGGGAGCCGGGCAACGGGGTGCGGCCACCGGTCTCAGGGGACTATGACGACCTTGCCGCGGATGCGGCCGGCTTCACTGAGGCGGTGGATGTCCGCGAGGTCTGCCAGCGGGTACGAGGCGCTGATGTCGAGTGTGATCTCACCCGCGTCGACGAGTTCCACGAGCGCCGCCAGATGCGCCACATCGTTGCGGGCGACCATGTGCATCGCCGTCACCCCGGCGTCGGCAGGCGGTTCGATGGGGGTTGCGATCGAGACGATCCGCCCGCCCGGCCGTACCGCGGATGCCAGGGCAACGGCATCGTATGGGCTCAGCGGAACGAGATTGAGCAGAGTGTCCACCGGTCCGTCGAGCGCGGCGGGGACCGGCCCGACGGTGTAGTCGATCACGTGGTCCGCCCCTTGCCGCCGCACTGCCAGGTCGCTGCGGGCGCTGGCCGTGGCGATCACCTCGGCCCCGGCATGCTTGGCCAACTGCGTCACGAAGCCGCCGACCCCTCCCCCCGCACCGTTGACCAGCACCCGCTGGCCGGCAGTCACCTTCCCGTGCTCGAACACCGCCTGCCAGGCCGTCAAACCGGCCACGGGCAGGGCCGCAGCGTGTGTGAGAGGAACGGACGTCGGCGCTGGGACCAGCAGTGCACCCGGTGCCCGAACGAATTCGGCGGCCGCGCCGGCACCCTCCAGCCGCCCGACGACCCGGTCGCCGACGGCGAACCCCTCGGTCCCCGGGCCGATCTCGGCAACCGTGCCGGCGACGTCCCAGCCCGGTGTGTAGGGGAGATCCACGGGCAGGAACGCCTGCAGCAGTCCGGCGCGCAACGCGGCCTCGGTGGGATTGAACGAAGTCGCCGCGACGCGGACGAGCACTTCACCGAAGTCGGGTCGAGGCCGCGGAACATCGTCATAGCTGATCACGGACGCGTCGCCGAACGCGTGGATACGTGCGGTCTTCATCTTCATGCCGTGAACCTACGACCGTCCGCAGAGACGATCCATGCGTCAGGGTGCCCTGTTCATGCGCGTTCGTCTCGCGCATACGCTCGCCCCATGGATGTGCTCAGCGATGTGATCACGGTGGCGCGGACCGGCCGGCCCCGGTCGGCATACGTGCGATGGCACGCCCCGTGGAGGCAGCAGTTCGCGTCCGTACCGGGTTCGGCAGGCTTCCAGGTGATCCTGGAGGGCGGCTGCTGGCTCCTGTCGCCGCACGCGGCGCCGGTCGAACTGAGCAGGGGCGACGTGCTGTTCCTACCGCACGGCACCGGGCACACCCTGGCCGACAGTCCCCAAACCGCGGTCACGGCCCCTGCCTGCACCCCTGACAACCCCGAGCTGCCCGGGCCCTACACCTCGGACACTGTCGACCGGCTCGGTCAGGGCGGTCCGGCCACCGTGGTGCTCTGCGGCGCCTACCGACTGGACCCGTCCCGAACCCACCCCCTGCTGCTGACCCTGCCTGACCTGATCCACCTGTCGGCAGACCCGAGCCGCCACCCCGAACTGCCCGCAGCGGTGCAACTCCTGGCCTCCGAGGTGGGCAATCCCCGCCTGGGCACCGCCGCCACCGTCCCCGCGCTCCTGGACACACTCCTGATGTACATCCTGCGTATCTGGCTTGCCGAACAGCCCACCCACGGCAGCACCACCGGCTGGGCCGCAGCACTGAACGACCCGGCGGTCACCGCCGCCCTCCACGCCGTCCACCAAGACCCGGCAGCCCCCTGGACCGTGGCGAAACTCGCCGCGGAAGCGGGCCTCTCGCGGGCGACGTTCGCCAGGCGCTTCACCTCGATGATCGGTCAACCGCCCCTCGGCTACCTGACCTGGTGGCGGCTGACCACGGCAGCCCACCTACTGCAGGCGACGGAAGCGCCCTTGAGATCCATCGCCGCCCAGGTGGGGTACACCTCCGAGTTCGCCTTCGCCAACGCGTTCAAGCGCACGCACGGGCTGGCCCCCGGCGCATACCGGCGGATGAGCTGAATCGGTTGCAGGGACGGACCGTGAGCACGTTCACCGGCTCTGGCTCAACTTCTGTGGTGTCGGCCCAAGGCCGGGTACAGCGGACCCTCGGGAGGCGGAAGTCGGCAGGTCAGAGATCTGCTCAGAGGTGGCTCCGCACACACACGGCGGAGCTCCACAGAAATTGAGCCAGAGCCCGTTCACCTGTACACAACTGGGCACATTCGGGTGTACGCCGACACGCCTTTCACCTTCGAACAGGGACCGCTGCTGTGCGGGGTATGCCTCACCAAGTTCCGCCCGGCACCGCCTGCTCCGTGACCTGCGGGCTACTGGTCCCCGAGGCCCCGGTCGAGTGCAAGACGCAGCAAGAGATCCGGCAGCTGTCGCACGTCGCGAGGCGCTCGGCCGGTCCCGGGGCGGGCTGACGACAAAGGTCCACCTGGCGGTCGACGGCCGGGGTCTGCCGCTCTCGATCGTGCTCAGCACCGGGAACACGGCGGACTGCACCATGTTCCCGGCTGTACAGGACGCGATCCGCATCCCGCGAACCGGCGCCGGACGCCCGCGCACAAAACCCGACCGGGTCGTGGCCGACAAAGCCTACTCGTCCCGAAAGATCCGCCACCTCCTGCGACGCCGCAGCATCAAGGCGACGATCCCCGAGCGCCGGGACCAGATCGCCAACCGAGCCCGCCGCGCGAGCGGGGGCGGTCGGCCGCCTGCCTTCGACAAGGTCGCCTACCGAGGGCGGAACGTCGTCGAGCGGTGCTTCGCCCGGTTGAAGCAGTTCCGCGCCGTGGCAACCCGGTTCGACAAGCTGGCGGCCCGCTACCGCGCCGGAGTGGTCATCGCGGCACTGATCCTCTGGCTCAGGGCCGACGGCTGATCATCGTGTTCAGTCCGAGTTGAACCACACCAGCACGCCGGGACCGTCCGGCGTGATCACCGGCACCCACGCCTCATCGGCCTCACGGATCCGGCTCTCGTCCAGCCGCAGAGCGTGCGGCTCCTCGGTCGTCCCGTCGGATGCCCAGTAGCGGAGGGCTCCGACGACCTCTCGGAGCCTGTCCCGCTCGTCATCCGGCCACCCGTAGTTCCAGGTGCCGGCACCACGGAAATGCTTCTCGAACAGCTCGCGCAACGCGTCCAGCTCATCAGGGCCGAACAACGGCACCAGAAAGCCTTCGACCTGCCCCTGCCGACAAGCCGTTCCGCCGTACTGCTGCTGATAGAAGACCCCGGTCTTCGCCTCGACCACCACATACAGCCAGCCGCCAGCACTCATGCCGTCAGGATCGAGGAAGACGTAGCGTCGAGAGCTCATGGCGCCAGTCTTCCGGGCTGCCCACCATGAACTCAACGACATTTGGCCCTGCAAGATCAATTACGAGACACGGCCTAGGCCGCGGTCGGTGGGCGGCATCCGGCCGGTGACCTGGCCCAGCACCAGCTCGGGCACCGGCACCTCGTCGGGGATCCCGGCCGGAGCGGCCGGAGCAACCGGAGCGGCAGGTTGGTCGACGACCGCGCTGCGCAGCGGTGCGTACTTGTCCGTCCCGACCGCCGTGCCGGTGGTTTCGGCCCGGGGCGCTTTCGGGGCGGCTGGGCTGGCCGCCGATGTCGCGTCAATTTCGAACCGGTGTGCTTCACCGGCGTCGGCGTTGCCCCGGAGCGGGGCCGGGAAATCGCCCCGGTCCGCATTCGGGCCGCCGGGCACGGCGTCTGGCAGGTTCCACTCCTCCCGGATCCGCGCCGCGGTGCGGGCGTCGGCATCCAGGCCGGGCCAGCGGACCGCGTCCCGCACCTCCCGGGCGCTGGTGACCAGCAGCGAGGCGAGGACATGAACCTCCCGGGCCAGCTCCGTGTGGGCGCTCATCGGGTCGCCGTCCACGGCAGCCAGGAAGGCCTCGGCGCGCTTGCGGATCGCGTCGGCGGAGCCCAGCACCCGCTGCCGCTCCACCGGCAGGTCAGCCGCGGGCCGCTCCTGCGACGCGGCGTCAGCGGCGGCGGGTGCGGCAGGGCCGGGCAGTGCTGCGGTGGTCCGGGCCTTGACCCGCGCCCGGTCAGCGCGGCTCTTGCACGCCTGCGAGCAGTAGACCAGGCGCCGGCCCTGGCCGGTGCGCAGCGGCAGCGTGGTCTCGCAGCCCGGCCCCTCGCACCGTGCGCCCTCGGCCTGGTCGCCGTCCAGATCGAACAGCGTCACCTCACCACTATTTCGCCCCGGTTCGCTTTGCATGGCGGGATCGTAGTCAGGTGCGGCAACCGAGTTTCGATCCGGGGCGACTTTTCGCGGGTGTCGCCTCGCAGGTCAGCGCCACGATTTCGCACCGCGCCCCGAAAGTCCGCACTGTCCGCCTGCCCGCACGTTGTCCCGCGCCGACCACCACGCCCGCTGGGGCGTTGTCCCCGCACGGTGCGCAGCCAGGTTGTCCCCGTTGCGCAGCCGGTTGTCCCGCGCTGCGCATGCGCAACGGCCGACTGCTGCGCAGCGCTGCGCCGTCGTGTAGCAAGGGTCGCCTTGCTACACCGTGCAGCAGAGCTCGCCCGAGGCCTGCGGCGGGGCGGGTGCGATCCCGTTCGCACCCGCCGTGACCTGGGGTGGGGGGTTTGCGTCGCGCCCGGTGTACGGCGAACTCGCCGGCGGTTGCGCACCCCAGCGCTCGGCACTGCGACGGCCGTCGCAGCACGGGCAGCCCGGTCGCACGGCTGGTCGCGGGCAGCAGCAGGTGCAGCGCGCGGCGCCGCACGGCGGCGTGCAGCAAGAGCACCCTTGCTGCCCTGGTTGCTGCTCAGGCAGCGAGCAGCGGCCGCGCCGCGCGCTGCACCTGCTGCTGCCCGTGACCGGGCGGGCGGTCGGGCGGTTGCACTGGTATGACGACTCCGCCTTCCGCATGGTCCTGGCTCGACCTGGCCGACACCCGAGACGAATCCACGACGCCCGACGGGCCCGTGGAGCGGGAGCTCACCTCGGACGAGCGGGAGGCCCTCGCCCGGGCCTCCGTCACCGGCCAACGCGCAGCCGACTGGATCCGCTTTCTCGCCGTGCTCCAGGACAACGAGGACAACCAGCGCGTGCTGGAGCAGTACGCCGGCGCCGTCGAGCAGGTGCTGCGCCGCGAGATCATCCCCGGCAGTGACGGCGAGCTGGTGGAGGAACTGCGCTGCACCCTGGACGCCTACGTGCTGCTGGGCAGCGTCCAGGCAGCACAGCGGCCGCAGCTGAGCGCCGCCGAGCGGACCGCACTGCTGGCGGTCGGCTTCACCGCCCTGTCCGCGCCGCGGGTCGTCCTGAACGACCTCACTGACCTGGTGCCGCTGTGCGAGGCGATCGACCAGGCCCTGCTGATCGGCACGGCCACACAGCCGACCGCGCCCGGAGACCGGCCGTGAGCCGGACACAGACGGCGCCCCCGGGCGACGGCGCCGGACGGTGGGGGCCCGCTCGGCCCGCCGCGCACCCGCAGCCAGCGTGACCACGCCTCCGCCCGCCCGCCGGGCCCGCAGGGCGCTCGGGCCCGGCGCCGCCCGGGTGCTCACCGACACCGTCCGCGCGCCCCGCACCCCACCACCCTGGTCACCAGAGGCTGTCGAGGCCGCACTGCGCGCCACGTTGGAGCGGTTCGAGGCGACGGTCGAAGGGTGGCGAGACGCCTTCGACGGCCTGGACGAGGACGTCTTCGGCGAGTGCGCCGCCGAGGCGCGGGCGTTCGGCGCCGATCCGGCGGCGGCCGTCGACGAGCTGGTGGGCGAGCTCCGGCAGCAGCTCGCTGCCTGGCAGCACGCGATCGGTGAGCTCGGCCACGAGCTCACCGCGGCCACGCAGGACCGGCCGCTGCCCGAGTGGGCCGCTGACGTCGGCCGCACCGAGGACGTCCGTCGGCGCCAGGCCCGCACCGCGCTGCTGGAGGCCATCGCCCGCCACCACCACGGCCCCCTGCCGGACGAGGAACCCGGCGACCGGCCGTGGTGATCACCGGTGCCCGGCGCGCGGGAGAATGGCCGGGTGACCTTCCGGTGGGGCCTGTGCGGTGTCTGACGGCAGTAGTTGACGGCAACGTCAGCGGACGCCAGCAGCGCAAGGTGGCGGTTCGTCGCCGTCGGTCCTCTCGGCCTTGGTGGTCGTCGGGCTGTCGAGGGCGCTGCCGAGGGTGTTGATGGCGTCGCGCTGGAGACGGAGTCGGACATGGGCATAGACAGAAGAACTATGCGGAAGGCCCCCGCCGGAGCGGGGGCCTTCCTGTTTGTTGTCCTTACGACTTTCGCCGCTGTGGTGGTCAGCTCAGGTCGAAGTCGTTGGGGTCGAAGTCGAAGTCGTCGGCTGAGAAGCCGCCGTAGCCGGCGCCGCCGTTGAAGTAGTCCGCGAGGGCCTGGCCGACGATCTGCCGCACCTCGTCCTCGGCGAGGGCCAGGGCGGCGGCCTGCTCGCCCGACAGGCTCAGGTGGATGTCGCGGGCACGGACGGCGTCCGAGCCGCGGATCTCGAAGCTGACGGCGCGGCCGACCCGGGCCCCGATCCCGGAGACGGTGCCGCGCTGGGCGAGCTGCTTGGCCTTGCGTTCCCGGCCGCGTTCGGTGGTCTGCACGTCGATGGCCTCGCGCTGGAGCTGGTCGACGTGCTGCTGTTTGGTGGGGTGGCGGGTGCCGTCGATCCAGCGCTGCACGGTGCGCGGTGCGACGCCGTAGGCGGCGGCCATGGCCTTGGTGTTCCCGCCGTACTTGCGGTCCCGTACCTGGCCGGCCTGTGTCGTGGACTGCACCGGTGCCTTCCGGGAGGGGAACAGCGCTTCCCGCACCCGGCCGAACAACCCCTTGCCCGCCATCAGTTGCCGCCTTCCTCATCGTCGGTGTCGGTGCCGGCGGTCCCGTCGTTCTGCCCCGGACCGACCGGGGTCCCGTTGGTGGCGTAGTGGTGGACCAGCTTGGAGGGGTGCTCCCGGCGCTCCATCGCCTCGACCACCGCTTCCAGCGGGATCGAGGCCTCGTGCTTGTGGCTGCCCGGCGCGATCCCCAGACGCAGCGCCCCGGGCACCGGGGTGCCGTCGTCCCTGACCGGCAGCAGCTCCAGCGGGGACGGCTGGTCGGCGGCGTAGAGGTAGGAGTCGACGTTGACCGCAAAGGGGGCCCGGCCGGTGAGCTGGAGGGTCTTGCGCAGGCGCCGGTGGGCGGCGATGCGGACGGCGGCGATGATGTGAAAGCGCAGCTCGGGGCGGTAGGACCAGGCGGCGGCGACCTTCTCCAGCCAGGTCTGGTCGTCGAGGTGGCGGGCGGAGTCGGCCCACTTGCCGATGCCGCCCTTGTAGATGTTCTTGTACAGGCTGGCAAGAACGAGGGCGTCGTTGCGGGCCGGGTCGGTGCCGGTGTCCTTGAGGACGGCGTGGGCGGCGAGGAACTCCTCGGGGCTCTGGCCGTCGGTCAGGCCGAGGTCGGCGTAGGCGCGCTTGTACCCGGCCCTCAGGTGCCCGGTCCACTCCTTGAGCAGAGGGACGGTGTGGGCGGCCAGGTACGCCTGCGTGATGGTCGCCGGGTCGAAGCCGTAGGTGGTGGCCATGTAGGCAACGGTCGGGGTGGCGTACCAGCCGGGCCCGGTCGGGGGCCGGCCGTGGAAGGTGGCCGGGTGCGGCAGCAGCTCGTCGACCGCCGTGGTGGTGAAGTCGCACCACCACAGGCCGGCGGTCTTGCCGCCGTCCCAGGCCGGGTTCTCCACGTACGTCAGCGGGCCGACGGGCAGGCGCAGGGAGTCGGTGACGGACAGGTAGGAGGCGCAGACGTCGACCGCGACCGCCCACTGGCGGCCGGCCTCCTCGGTGGTGAGCTCGCGGGCCCACCACTTGTAGTCCTCCTCCTCGCACACCGCCTCGCCCTTGGCCAGCAGCTCTCGGGTCAGCGGGTGGCGGGCACCGGCAGCCGGCGGCACGCACAGGTCACCACTCGGCAGGGCGCCCTCACGCAGATGCGAGGACCACTCCCCCGTCGCCTGGTCCTTGACCCACTCCACGCGCGGGCGCACCGCGTCCAGGAGCAGCATCGCGGTGGAGGCGGTCGTCGCTCCCGGGGCGACGCCGAGGTCGGTGGTGAAGGTCCGGAAGCGGCGGGCGAATGTGAGAGCGTCCGTTGTACCGTCGGGGGCGGTGGCCAGCGGGGCGGCGAGGGCGCTGGTGGCCTGCTGGCGGGCATCGCCCTGCCCGAGCCACGGGACGACGACGACGCGCACCGAGGTCTTCGGGCCGCCGGCCGAACCGGCGCGGCGGAAGGCATGGAAGGTCGGCCCGACGTGCTCGGAGACCTCCATCCCGACCGTGGCGGCGGCCTTCCCCAGCTTGGCCTGGAGCGAGGCCAGGGCCTTCTCCGTCGCAGGGAGCGCGGCGGGCAGGCCGAGCTGCTTGAGCGCGGCGGCGGTCAGGCAGACCATGCCGTCGCCGCCCCGTCCGGCCGGGTGAGCGCGCTCGACGCGCAGCGGCAGCCCGGTGCCCAGCCACGCGAACCAGTCGCCGAGCTTGATGCCGGCCGAGGCCGGGATCTGCGGGACGTCCAGCACCCAGCCGCCGCCGTCGGCGACGTCCAGCGCGACCGCCGGCCACCACCGCGCAGCAGCAGCCGTGGCGGCCGGGCCAGCAGGCCGCGCCGCAGCCGGGCGGGCAGCGGTGCGGGACGTCGCCGGGCGCGAGCCCGCTGAGGCCGGTGACGCGGTGGGCGCGGTGGGCGCGGGCCGGACCGGTTCGGGGACGACTGGAGCAGCCGGTGCGGGTGTGGCCGGGGGCTGCGGGGCGGCGGGGGCCGTTTGGTGGGTGACCGGGACGGCGGCTTCGGGCGCGGCGGCGGGGCGGCAGAAACCGCCCAGGTGCATCGGGCGGCCCTGGGCCCGGTAGACGGAGGGCTGGCCGCACTGCACGCACGGCGCCGCCTCGCCCATCACCAGCGAGCCGTCCGCGTTCTGGTCGAGCAGCGGGACCACCAGGCCGTCCGCGGCCTCCTGGGCGGGCACCGGCACCGGGGCGGTGAACGCCTGCGGCACGGCCGGGGACGGCGTAGCGGCGGGCTGCTCGGGGGCGGGGAGGCGCTCTGCCAGGCCGTCGAGGAGACGGGCGTAGGCCGGGGCGATGTCCGGGCCCGGGACGGCGCTGCCGTCCTCCCAGGCGACCACCAGCGTCGAGTTGATCCGCAGGGCCGCGGCGATCTGCGCCGGGGTGAGCCCGGCCGCCAGGCGCAGCCGCTTGCGCTCGGCCGGGAGCGGCAGGCCGGTGTTCACGGCGGCGAGCAGGGCGTCGACGGAGTTGAACAGGTCGTCGGATATCAGGGTCGGTCTCCTCAGCGTCCGTTGGGTCGGGTCGGGTCGGGTCGAGGGTCGCCGAGCAGGTCTTCCACCGTGTCCAGGTCGAGGCCGGTGGCGATGTCGGTCAGATACTCCCGCTGTTCGATGGTGAGGCCGAGGCCGGGATCGTCGGCCAACCGGACGAGTGCCGCGGCCACCAGGCCGGGCGCGGCGGTGGCGAGGGCGTTGTGGAGCGCCTCCTGGCGGGCCCCGGCGGTACGGGCGTCTTGGTAGTGAAGGGCGATCTCGAAGGCGTCGACGGCCCGTTGGGCCAGGGCTTGGTAGGCGAGGTTGTCGAGGGGGTCGGCGCGGCGGTCGCCGAGCATCGGCAGGGGGTGGGTCACGAGGGCTGCTTCCCTTCTGACGGGTTGGCGGTTCAGCGGCCACCGTCTTGGTGGTGGCGGCCGGGCGGGTGGTCAGAGCCTGCGTGCTCCGGGGCCGGCGCGGGCGGCAGCGACCGGAGCGACCGGAGCGACCGGAGCGACCGAGGCTGTCAACTCGACCGTCGCAGCAACGGGGGCGGCGGCGGGGACAGGCTGCTCGGAGACGACGGCGTCGGCGGCGATCAGCTCGGCGATCTCGGCGATCGGCCAGGGATCCGGCTTGGCCCACGCGCCGGCAGTTCCCGGGGCTGTCTCCTAGGCAGGCCCGTCCAGGGGGTGGCCCTCCCCTGCCGGTTCCGGCTGCGGGGCGTGGATCCGGTCGATCGTCGTGCGGGCGATCCCGGTCGCACGGTGCAGGTCAGTGGGCCGCATACCGGCGGCCAGTGCCCCGATGACCAGGGCGTTGCGCGCGTTGTCCAGCCGGACCTTCTCCTCGCCGCCGGTCGGGTGCTCGCTGCGCCAGGCCTCGGCCGCGATCCGCGCCCAGTGGGTCCTCTCCTGGCCGTCGCGGACCGGGTCTGCGAAGTGCCGGCAGCAGCGGGACCCGGGTCCCGCCGGGGCGGGTTCGACGCAGTCGGCGTGGCCGCACAGGTCGACGATGGCCGGGCCGTCCTCGCGCTCGCCGACGGCCAGCCGGTAGGTACCGTGCCAGACCTCGTAGCGCACGGTCACGACGAAGCCGCAGCAGTGTTCGACGGTCAGGCGGCTGGTAGCGGCGCCGATGCCCCAGTACCGGCAGATGTGACCGGCGACCGCCAGCGCGGTCCCGGGGTCCCACCGCACCTCGGTCACCGTTTGCCGATCGGCGTACGCCGGGGCCTCGAAGGCGACCTTGTCGGCGTCCGGAAGGGCTTCGACGGCAAGCCGGGCGAGCTTGGCGGCACTGATGGCAGTCATACACATCCCCTTCATCTCGTAGCGTACGCTACATTAGGCACACTCTAAATGCAGCGCACGCTACATGAAAGTCGAGGCCCTCACGGCTCGGATGGAGACCGGCCTCGCAAAGCGCGGCAAGCAGGCCCAGTGCCTCGTTGACGACGGTGGCGTACTGCCCAACAGGGGCGGCCGCGCCCGGCGAGAGGATGGGGCGGTGCGGCCGCCGGCCCGGTCGGCTCCCGGCCCTGATCGCCGCGCCCGCGCCGGAGACCGCCGCAACCCGCCCGGCCGCCAGTCAGTCACGCGCCCGCTCGCACCCCAGTACGGTGCCGGCCACAATCCAGCGCACGACCCCCAGCAGCCCGATCGCACCCGTCAGCACGGCCTCCTGCCACCCGCCTCCGTTCGCCCCGTCCTGCAGAACCGGCGGCGGCAGGCATCTCGTCGCGGCCCTGCCCGCCGACGTCGCGGGCATCGAGGCCATCTTCGAGGACTGGTACCACCGACGCGAGGGCGACTCCCGCCGGCGTTAGCGCGCAGCGTCGGTACCGCCAGTCCAGCGGCGCGACCTCGACCTGGCGGCCCGCTCAGACCGCGACGCTGCCCGGCACCGGACGCAGGCGGCCGGGCCCGGGGAATGACGGGGGTGCATTCCGTGAGGGCCCGGCCGGTGGGAAGCCAGCCGCGCCGGGGGCGTGGCGCAGCTGCTCTGCCCGGTGGCCCAGTGGTGCTGTGGTGGGGCCGCCGTGGCGGGAATGCTAGACCCGCTGGTCGGTGGGTGGCCAGGCAGGGCCGTTGCAAAGTCCGGCTCGGTCGAGCCGGGCTGACTGCCCGCACGCCGGCCCGAGTGGCTGTCGGGCAGGTCAGAACGTCTCTCGTAGTCGAGACAGAGCTGATGCCATGTCAGATCTTCCCGGAGGTGCAGTCTGGGTAAGACGCCGTGACCTGCGACGATGCCGCAGGTCAATGACTTTGCAACAACCCTGGGTGGCCAGGGCTTTGACCTGGGGGTTTTTCGGCCGCGAACATGCCATCTGGAGGGGTTGGGTCCGGGCTCTGTCCAGGTGCGTGGGCTGTCTGGGGCCGGGGCGGGTGGGTCTCGGGGTGCCGTGCGGTCGGCCGTACGGGTGTGCGATCTACGATGGGTGTCGTGTCTGATTCCATTGATTTCCCCGCTGACCTGCTCGAACTTCAGCGTCGTTGGTACGCCGCCGAGGCCGGCTGGGCGGCCGGGCCGACCGAGGAGGCGCGGTCCGCGTTCGCCGCGGTCGGCGCCGAGCTGTACGCCCACCCGTACTGGGCTGGGGTGGGGAACCGGCACGAGGCTGAGATGAAGCTCAAGCAGGCCGGGCGCCCGGACAGCGACGCCTCACGGCCCTCTGCGGCCTGACCGGACGACAGAAGCCTTCAGTGTCAGCGGCGCGTCCCCCGTCGGCCTGGGGCGCGCACACCTCCGCGAGGCGCAGCGCGCCCTGGCGGCCGCGCGTGCCGAGCGCGCCGCGTTCCTGGCCGGCCTGCCTTGGTGGGGCGGGGAGGCGGAGGCGGCGTCCCGGGGGCCGAGCGAGGAGCAGTGCGCGGGGGCCTCTCAGTAGGAGGAGAACGGACGGGGAGCCCCTGTCCAACCGCCCCGCGATCGCCGCTGGCCCCGCCATGCCCGCGCTGCCGCCGGCACCTCGACCCCGCACCGCCGACGCCCTCGCGCCCACCGCGATCCGCAACTGCCCGCACTGCGACCAGCCGATCACCATCGTCGCCCTGCTGGCCACCCCCGAAGCCGCCCGCCCGGCCATCCCGCACCCGAACACCGACGTCGTCCCCCTGCGGCGGGTCTGAGCTGCTCGGGCCCTATCCCTCGAACGGATCTTCCAGCACAGGGATACAGGGCGACAACAGCGGTTCCGCGTGCTCGGTCACCCGCCCGCGGGCCATCCTGATGACGAGGACCTCGTTCTCACGCGCGGGGTCCTCGTCATTGCGCACATGCAGCAGGCCATACGAACCCGGCGCCCGCTCGCCGACCTCCCCGAAGAACTCCACGATCTCCACGTCACGGTGGTTACGGAAACCCCCGAAGTGGACGAACGCTTGCCCGTTCATCCACCGCAGATCAAGCAAATACGGGCTGTCGATCTCCCGGATGCGCCGCTCGATGCCCTCGACGATCCCCCGCAGACGGCCGTCGTCATAGTCGTCATCGTCGGCGCTGGCGCTCTCCTGAACGTTGATCCAGCCGTGGTATTCGAACATGGCCGCAGCCTACTGACCCGCTCACCCACGGCCCAGCCGATTCCCGCTCAGCTGATTCCCCACATCGTTCAACCCGCTACAGAGTGGGGAGTCGGAGCAACACTGGCCGCTTTCAAAGAGCCTCATCAACCAGGCCGCGCTGGTGGTCACGGGGCACGCATTCTGAGCGGAGGTGCCGGCAGAGGACCGGGTCGCGGCCCGCACGCAGCTCCAGCACGTCGACGAGGCCGCGCTGGAGGGGGCTGCCGCGTAGGCAGGCCGAGGTTGTCGCGTTGGGGAGGCCGTCGCCCTGCGGGGTAGCGGCCCGGCGCCTGGCGTGGCTGCGTGCCCGGCTGCTCCAGGTGGCCGAGCCCATGAGAGTCGTGCCGCTGGTGCGGTCGCCCGCTGCCACCCGGGCGAGGCCGGCGCTATTGCCCCCGTCCACGCGCCTGCCGACAGGCGGCCTACCGGGCTCGCAAGCGGGCAGAAGCGGCCTTCCCCGCGCGGTTCGCGCTGCTCCAGATCAGCCAGGCCCTCCAGGAACGCTCTGCGGGCCTGGACAGGCTGCTGTCCGACTTGATCCACCAGGAGCGAGGCGTTCCCGGGGTCCACTCCGCAGCAGCGATCGACTTTCAGAACCTGGTGCGGGAGCTCGTCCGGTGCGCGGTGCTCGCTGACCGCGAGGCCGGAGCCACCTGGGCCGACATCGGGGCGCAGCTGGGCATCAGTGCGGAAGCCGCCCGCGCCCGTTACGGCCACATCCGGCTGCTCTGGCCGCCCCCGCGCATGCCGGCCTGACAGTTCGGCGACACGGGGCCACCGGAGGGTGGTGCTACAGCTCGATGTCCATCCAGGCGATGTCGTTGAGCTCGACGTCGAGGCCGCGGGCGCGGCGGCCGCCGTCCTTGAAGTACTCGTCGCGTAGGGCCTCGGCGAGGATCGCTTCCTGCTGGGCCTGGGTGGCTCCGGCGTCGCGGGCGGCGTACAGCCGCCGGGCGACGTCGCCGGGCATCTTCTGCGTGATCACGCGTTCGCGCGGGTCGTCGGTCGAGCCGCCGGCGGCGCTGTATCCGAAGGTCGCCTGGATGTGGAGCATGAAGCCGTTCTTCTCGGCGTCGCGGCGCACCCGCTTCTCCACCCTCGGCTGCCAGGCCGCCCGAACCGCCTGCTCGGCCTTCGCCGCGTTGGCCCGGGTCATGGGGATGTCGCCGGTCAGCTCGCCCTCGGCCACCGCCTTGAGGGGCATGGGTCCAGCGCTGCGCGGTGCGCACCGAGACGCCGGCGATCTGGGCGAGGCGCTTGGTGTCTTCCTTGGCGACCTTTTCCCACAGGAACTTGACCCGGGTGTTGAGGTGGACCGGGATGGGGTGGGTGCGCTCGGCGCGCTCCAGGCCCTCGTCGTTTTCCCGGCTCGTGGGGCATCAGTCCTTCCTCACGGCTGCCAGCCTGTACAGCGGCGCGGAGCTCAATGGTCGCTGTCCCGTTCCGCCCGCAGTTCGGTGAGGGTCTTGGCCGCTCAGGTCGGTCATGGTCCTTCTCGGTTCGGGAGGTTGTCGTCCCGGACGTACCCCGGTGTTCGGCTGCCGACACGGCGCCAGGTCGGTCGAGGGCCGCTGCTCGGC
>NZ_JBHVFE010000185.1:0-15740 GCF_042801945.1 Kitasatospora sp. NPDC057542 | reverse complement strand
GCGCCCGCCGGCCGGCGCCTGCGGCCGGCGGTGCGCAAACCGCTGGTCGTCCTGCACGTCGTCGCCTCGGTGAGCTGGCTGGCGCTGATGCTCTGCCTGCTCACCCTGGGCGTGACGGCGCTGACCACCGGGGACGCCGACCGGCTGCGCACCGCCTACCGGGCGATGGGACTGCTCGGTGACGCGCTGATCCTGCCGCTGAGCCTGCTCACCTTCCTGAGCGGGGTGGCGCTCGGGCTCGGCACGTCCTGGGGGCTGTTCCGGCACTACTGGGTGAGCACCAAGTTCTGGCTGACGCTCGGGGCGATGACGGCCTCCGTCCTCGCCCTCACCGATCGGCTGCACGATGCGGTGCGGGTGGCGGACGCACATCCGACCGGCCCGATCACGGTGGCGGACCTCGGCTTCGTCCGCTACAACACGGTGATCGTCCCGGCGGTGGCGCTGACGCTCTACCTGTTCAACGTGGTGCTGTCGGTGTACAAGCCCTGGGGCCGCCGCAAGGCCAGGACCACGGATCGCCGCAAGGCCGAGGCCGTGGGCGCCCGCAAGGCCGACGCTGCGGTGAGTCGCGCGGCCGAGGCCGCGGACACCCGTCGGGGCCGAATACCCGGGGCGGGCGCCTGATCGCCGGCCGCCGGCCTCGGCCCCGGACAGTGCGGGGAATGCCCGCACGGCGGGCGGGCGTTGTCCACCGACGTGACCAGCGCCGCGCCCAGGACCAGGCTCTCCGTGCTCGACCGCTCCCGGACCAGACAGGGCGAGGAGCCGGCCGAGGCGCTGCGGCACACGGTCGCCTTCGCCCGCGAGGCGGAGCGGCTCGGCTACCACCGGTTCTGGGTCTCCGAGCACCACGGCGTGCCGGGGGTGGCCGGATCGGCGCCCACCGTGCTCGCCGCGGCGGTGGCGGCGGCCACCACGCGAATCCGGGTCGGCACCGGCGGGGTGATGCTGCCCAACCATCAGCCGCTGGTGGTGGCCGAGCAGTTCGGGGTGCTGGCCGCGCTGTTCCCGGAGCGGATCGACATGGGGCTCGGGCGCTCGGTGGGTTTCACCGACGGTGTGCGGCGCGCGCTCGGGCGGGAGAAGGACGCTGCGGACGATTTCGGTGCCCAGCTGGCCGAACTGCTCGGCTACTTCGACGGTTCGCAGCAGGCGCACCGCGGAGTCCACGCCCGGCCGGCCGAGGGCCTGCACGTCCCGGCCTTCGTCCTGGCCACCGGCGCGGGCGCCGACCTGGCCGCCGATGCCGGGCTGCCACTGGTGATCGCCGCCGCGCGTGGGGAGGAGCGGATGCTGGCGGCGATCGACCGATACCGCACCCGGTTCCGCCCCTCCGCGCAGGCGACCGAGCCGTACGTGGTGGTCTCGGGCACGGTGGCGGTCGCCGACTCGGCCGAGCAGGCGTGCGAGCTGCTCGTCCCGGAGGCCTGGTCCGGCGCGTACTCCCGCACCCATGGCGAGTTCCCGCCGCTGGCCCCTGCCGCCGAGATCCGCTCCCGGGAGATGACCGCCCGGGAGCGGGCCGCGTACGAGCAGTCGCTCAAGGGCCACATCGCGGGCACCCCGGAGCATGCCGCCGCCGAGCTGGCGGCGCTGGTCGAGCGCAGCGGGGCGGACGAGTTCCTGGTCACCACCAGCACCTACGACCGCACCGCGCTGCTCGACTCCTACCGGCTCCTCGCCGAAGCCGTCGGCCAGGCCTGAGGGGGCGGAGAAGAGCCGGGCCGTCACCAGGGCCGGGCCGTCACCGGCCCCGGGCCCGGTTCGTCACACCCGGCGCCGTGTGTCACCGGGCCGCGTGCCGCCGCTCAGCCCGCGTCGACCTCGGTCGTCCCGAGCCGCGCGTAGACCTCCGGCCGCCGGGCCCGCAGCCGCCGGGCGATCCCGACGCCGGTCAGGAACACCACCGGCACGATCGCGACCAGCGGCCAGTTGACCTCCGGGCCGGCGCCGGTGAACAGGTCGAGCCGCCACACCACCAGCGCCGTGGCCCCGCACAGCAGCACGGTGGCGGCGAGCGGCGCCACGACCGTACGGAACACCCCGGTGCTCGCGGCGGCCGCCCCGTTGCGGCGGAAGAAGGCGAACACGGCGAGACCGGCCAGCGCCTGGAGCACCAGGATGCCGACCACTCCGGGGGAGTTCACCCAGAGGAAGAACTGGTTGTACGGGTCCGCCCCGATCAGCGCCGCCACCCCGACGGCCACCGCCGCCAGCACCGACTGCGCGATGCCGCCGATCCACGGCGAACCGTGGCGCGGGTGGATCCGGCCGAGCGCGGCCGGAGCGGCCTGCTCGGTCGCCAGCGCGTAGCCGTACTGGGTGATGGTGTTGTGGAAGGCGAGCAGCGCCGCGAGCAGGCTGGTGACGATCAGCACCCGCTGCACGTCCGTCGCCCAGCCGCCGACGTAGTCGGTCATCGCGGTGAAGAACATCCCGGCCGGGTCGGCGGTGGCGGTCGCGACGGCTTCGGTGTCACCGAAGGCCTGCACGATCATCCAGGTGACGAAGGTGTAGAAGAGGCCGAGGAAGGCGATCGCGGCGTAGGTCGCGCGCGGCACGGTGCGGTGCGGCTGCCGGGCCTCCTCGCGGTAGATCGCGGTGGCCTCGAAGCCGATGAAGGCGGCGAAGGAGAGCCCCAGCACCCCGCCCATCCCACCGGAGAACACGTGCTGCGGGGCGAACGAGGACAGGCTCAGCCCGTGCGCCCCGCCCTTGACCAGCACCGCCACCGCGAGCAGCAGCAGGATTCCGGTCTCGGCGATCAGCAGCGCTCCGAGCACCTTGGCACCGAGGCCTATCGAGCGGAAGCCGAGGAACCAGACCACCGCGACCCCGAGCAGCGCCCAGACCGGCCAGGGCAGGTCCAGCCCGAGCAGATCGGCGGCCGTCGTGTGGGCGAAGAAGCCGAAGGCCCCGAACATGCCGATCTGGATCGCGTTGTACGAGAGCACCGCGAGCAGCGCCGCACCCAGCCCGGCCGCCCGGCCGAGGCCGCGGGTGACGTAGGCGTAGAAGGCGCCCGCGTTGCGGACGTGCGTGGTCATGGCGGTGAACCCGACCGCGAAGAGCGCCAGCACCACGCCGGTGGCCAGGTAGGCGACCGGCGCGCCGATGCCGCCGAA
Source organism: Kitasatospora sp. NPDC057542 (assembly GCF_042801945.1). Classification (NCBI taxonomy): domain Bacteria; kingdom Bacillati; phylum Actinomycetota; class Actinomycetes; order Kitasatosporales; family Streptomycetaceae; genus Kitasatospora; species Kitasatospora sp. NPDC057542. The sequence continues at coordinate 12,612 of NZ_JBHVFE010000185.1, read as the reverse complement.
GGAGATCGCGAACGGTGCCACGCCGGCCATCACGGTCAGTGGCGCGGCGGCGGCCACGACGAAGAAGACGATGTCACCGGTGCCCAGCACCCCGCGTCCCAGACCGCCGGGGGAGCCAGGGGAACCCGGGACGGCCGAGGAGGCCGGGGAGGCGGCGGGCCCGGCAGCAGCGGCGGAGCCGGGGGAGCGGTCGGGGGGACGGAGTGCGGAGGAGGCCGCGTCGGAGGGCAGGTTCATGGGGGAGCTCTCCTGAGTCGTACGAACGAGGGTGGGGCGGTCGGCGGCGGACACGCGTCGGCCGCCGACCGGGGGAACGAGGCAGGGCCGCCGTGGGGAACGGCCGGGACGGGAACGGGTCGGGAAGCCCGTCAGGGCGGGCAGTCGCGTCGCTTCAGCGCGTCGAGCGGTCGCCGTCACCGGGCGGGCCACCGTGGGTGCGCCGCCCGCCGAGCCAGGTGCCGGCCACCTCGATCGAGGCCAGCTCACCGGCCGGCACCGCGTACGGATCGGTGGCCAGGTGCACCAGGTCGGCCCGCATGCCCGGCCGCAGCACACCCCACTCGGCCTCCTCGAAGGCCTGGTGCGCCACGCCCGCCGAGTACGCCGCCAGCGCCTCGGTGAGCCCGATCCGTTCCTCGGGCAGCCAGCCGCCGTCCGGCAGGCCCTCCGCGGTCTGCCGGGTGACGGCGGTGGCCAGCCCGGCCAGCGGCTCGTAGCGGGTGACCGGCCAGTCGCTGCCGAAGGAGACCCGGGCGCCGCCGCGCAGCAGGGCGGCGATCCGGTACTGCCGGGAGCCGCGCTCCGGGCCGATCCGGGGCAGGGTGAGCTCGGTCATCAGCGGGTCGGTCTGCGCCCACAGCGGCTCGAAGTTGGCGATCACGCCGAGCTCGGCGAAGCGCGGCAGGTCGTCCGGGTGGACCAGCTGGACGTGCGCGATCACCGGCCGGCGGGGGCGCGCCCCGTTGCGGCGGGTAGCGGCCTCGACGGCGTCCAGCGCGATCCGCACGCCGCGGTCGCCGATGGCGTGGATGTGCGGCTGGAAACCCAGCGCGTCGACGGCGGTGACGGCCTCCGCCAGTTCGGCGCCGGTCCAGTTGGCGACGCCGTGGGAGTGCGGGCAGTCGCTGTACGGCTCCAGCAGCGCGGCCGTCCCGGACTCGATGACGCCGTCGGCGAAGAACTTGACCGCCCGCGCGCTGAGCCGCCCGCGCCCGGCGGCCTCGACCCGGTCGCGGTCGGCGGCCAGTCGGGGGAGCCGCGCGCGCCAGCCGTCCGGTTCGAGCAGCAGGGCGAGCCCGGCCCGGACCGGCAGGTCCTCCTCGGCGACGGCCGCCAGCCAGGTGTCCACCTGCGCGGGCTCGACCCAGGCGTCCTGGAGCCAGGTGAGCCCGGCGGCCGCGAGCGCGGCGGTGCTCTCCCGCAGCGCGGCGACCTGTTCGGCCAACGGTGGCGGCGGGACGAGTGCGAGGACGGGGTTGAGCGCACCGAACTCGCGCAGGGTGCCGAGCGGGCTGCCGTCCGGCCGGCGGACGATCTCACCACCCACCGGCTCGGGCGTGTCCGGCCCGTACCCGGCCCGGCGCAGCGCCTCGCTGTTGGCCCAGCCGGTGTGGTGGTCCATGGTGCGCAGCAGCACCGGCCGGTCCGGGACGGCGGCGTCGAGCAGCCGGGCGTCGAACAGCCCGCCCTCGGCCAGCCACGGGTTCACGGCGTCGCCGGTGATCCACTCGGCCTCGGGGTGCCGCTGCGCCCAGTCGCGGACGGCCGCCACGACCTGTTCCAGGCTGGTGCAGTCGCGCACCGGCACGCCGCGCAGGCCGATGCCGCCGAGCAGCGGGTGGACGTGGCCGTCGCCGAAGGAGGGCAGCAGGGCGCCGCCGTCGAGGTCGACGGTCTCGGTGCCTCCGTCGCGCAGGGCGAGGGCGGCGTCGCCGAGGGCGGCGATCCGCCCCGCGCTGACAGCGAGGGCATGGGTGCGGGGGAGGGCGGGGTCTCCGGTGTGGATCCGGCCGCCGGTGAAGATCGTTTCGGCGCGCATGCGGGGGTGTGCGTCCTCTCCGGGGCAGGGCAGGCCGACGAGTGCGCGGCCTGCCGAACCGAATGGGGTTCGGTTACCGTAGGCGCGGCACCGGCGGGTGTGGAAGAGTTTTACTGAAAGCCGTTCAGTAACGCTTGGATAACGACGATCTTGGTCTGTCGGGGCCGACGGGCCGCTCGGCGACCCCGAAGGTGAGGAACCGGGCATGCCCAGGCCGCGCACACCCCTGCTGGACCGGCAGCGCATCGTGGACACCGCGTTGCGGCTGGTCGACGAGGCGGGGGACCTCACCATCCCCGCCCTGGCCGGTGCGCTCAAGGTCAGCCCCTCCGCGCTCTACCACCACGTGGCCGGCCGGGCCGAGATCGTCGCGCTGATGCGCGCCGAGCTGGTGCGCACGATCGGTGAGCAGTCGATGTGGGACCAGTCCTGGGACGCGGCGCTGTGCACCTGGGCGCACGCCTACCGGGACGCCTTCGCCGAACACCCGGGCATCGTCCGGCTGCTCGCCACCGCGCCGCTTGCCGAATCGTTCATGCACGAGCTGTACGAGCGGGCCGTCGCCACCCTGGAGGACGCGGGCTTCGCCGCGCAGGACGTGATGGGCCTGATCACCGCCCTGGAGAGCTTCGTCCTGGGCTCGGCGCTGGACCTGGTCGCCCCGGACGTCATGGTCGACGCCGTGGACCGCGCCGCCACCCCGCGGCTGGCCGACGCCCTGGACGCCGTCCCCGCCGGGCGCGAGCGTGCCGACCGGGCCTTCGGGCTCGGGCTCGCCGCCCTGATCGAGGGTTACCGGGCGCTGCTGGGCTGACCGTCCGGTCCGTTCCGGGGCTCCGGCCGCGATTTCTGACCAGGCGTGATGACCTGCTAGTGTTCTTCCCGTCGAGAGGAAGTGATCTTCCGGGAAACGGAATCTCGAACAGGCGTCAGTGGTGCTACCAGAGCACGCCCTACTTTCAGTAGGGAGAGTCCGTGCGACCCGGGCCTGGCGCTCCAACCGAAGGGGCTCGTTCCATCCAGTGGAACGGGCCCCTTCGTCGTGTCCGGACTCCGCACCTGCCGTCGGTGTCCGCCCTTGCCGCCCATGACTGCGCCCTCATATCGCATATCCGGTCCCGAAACCCTCCCGTGCGGCCCGGTATCGGCCAAGGTCTCGTGCCAGGTGGCCGGTGAACGCCGCTCCAACCCCCCTGGTCCGCCGGTGGCATCGCCGCGTTCTCGGGGCTGATGCACCGTCATAGATTGGCTGGAACTGACTGCCATTGGTGTGAATATGCCATTGGAATGTTCGTCATATGGAATCCGGCAGTAGCCTTCCGTGTCGACCTAGCCACTGCTGGTGGTGAACCGGTCGGCGCCGCGCTGCGTCCGACCGCCCAGACCCCGCGAAGGAGCCGGTGTGCCCGGTATCGACGAATGCCTCTCCGGAGCGATGGCGATCGCCGGGGCCCGCGCCGCGAGCCTGGTCGACTGGAGCAGCGGGCTCGCCCTCGGCAGCCTCGGAGACAGCCCGACCGGAGAGCACGAGACCTCCGCCGCCGAGGCAACCGACCTGGTGCGGGCGGCTGTTGAGAGCCAGACCTTCACCGTGGCGGAGGACCGGCGGGCCCCGCTGGAGGACATCATCGTCACCGCCGGCCGCAGTTACCACCTGATCCGCTTCATCGACACCGTCTTCGACAGCAGGCTCGTCCTGCACCTCTGGCTGGACCGCGAGCAGGGCAACCTCGCCGCCGCCCGCTTCCGCCTCCAGGCGCTCGCCGAGGAACTGGTGCTGGGGTGAGCGCGTGACCGCCGCAACCGGCACCGCGCCTCCGCCCCCGGCGGAGGCCGCCACCCCGAGGACCCCGGGCGAGGCGCTCGCCCTGCTCGCCGACCGCCGCGCCACCGGCGCCCTGCACGGACCGCTCGGCAGCCTCCACCTGGTCGACGGACAGGTGACCGCTGCCGAGTCCTCCCGGGCGCCCGGCCTGGCCGACCTGCTCATCGGCTGTGGCCGGATCGCCCCCGAGGACTGGGCGGAGCTGCTGCGGGTCCACGGCCCGAGGTCGGAGGTCGGCGAGGCGCTGGTCGAACGTCGGCTGATCACCCGGGGAGAGCTCGAACTCGGCCACCTGGGAACGCTGTTCGACGCCGCGTTCTTCGTCCTCGCCGACCCGTCCGGCGGTGTCTGGCGGTTCGAGGCCGGCGCCCGGCACTGGCTCGGACCGGTCGCTGAGGTCGACCCGGCCCGGATCCGCCGCGAGGTCGAACGCCGTCGGCAGCTGCTCGACGGGATCTGGCCGTGGGCGCAGCTCGACACCGCTCCCGTCCGTCCGGCAGAGCACGGCCGCCGGCCGTCCCGCCGTCCGTGCGGCCGTCGGCGCCGCGAGCTGCTGGACCACGCCGACGGCCACAGGACTCCGGCGGACCTGGCCCGGCTGCTCGGCCGCTCCGGCTTCGGCGTGACGGCCGACATCCGACGGCTGGCCGCCGTCGGACTGCTGGACGCCCTGCGTCCGCCCGGCGCGCCGACGGCGGCCCCGGTGGCCGATGCTCCGCCGACGGCCGCTCCGGCAGCCGAAGTTCCCCCACCGGCCGCGAGTGGACCGGCCGGAGGGCTGCACCGCCGGGTCCCCGGCGCCAGTCTCCGGGGCGCCGGACTCCCCGGCGCCCCGGTCACGGCTGCCCCGGCCGCAGCCCGGACCGGGGCCGAGAGCCCAGCCGGAACCGACGCCCCCGCCGGAACCGAAGCCCCCGCCGGAACCGACGCCCCCACACGCTCCGAACGCCCGCCCACCACGGCAGCGGCCCACCCGCTGACCGTCCCCGACCCGGACATCGCGCTGCTGACCCGGATCCGAGACCTTCTGGAGGCCCGACTTTGACCGACTCCCCGCCCGCGACCCCGCCGTTCCGGCCATGAGGCGGGCGCTCAAGCAGCGTGTCGGAAGGAGACAACTGATCGCCTTGGAGACCGAGTTGCTCGCCGAACTGCGCGCCGTCAAACACCGCGTCCCGCACCTCGCGGGTGGCCTGGTCGCCAGCGTGGACGGCCTGTTGGTCGCACACGACACCCATGGCACCGAGCCGTCCGGCCTGGCCGCGATGACGGCGGCCTCGCTCTCCCTGGCCCAGCGGCTCGCCGACACCACCGGCCAGGGCGAGTTCCGCGAGTCGCTGGTGCGCGGCGAGAACGGCTACGTCGCCACCTACGCGGCCGGCGGCAGTTGCGTGCTGACCCTGCTGGCGCACCCGGACGTCAACGTCGGCCGGCTGCACCTGGAGGCCCGCCGCAGCGCGCAGCGCATCGCGGCGCTGCTCAACGACGCCCTCGTGCCCAAGGAGCCGCGCGACGCGGTCTGATCCGGACCAACCTCGACTCCACCGCGTCGCCGCACCAGGCGACACCTGAACCACCCATCACCGAAAGGGAGTTACCCAGATGACCGACGCAGCCGGCGCACTCAAGCAGGCCATGACCAGCATCGAGGGCGCCATCGGCGCGGCCCTGGTGGACTACAACAGCGGCATGGCGCTGGCCACCCTCGACGGCCCCGGCGGCCTGGACCTCAACGTCGCCGCCGCCGGCAACACCGACGTGGTGCGCGCCAAGATGCGCACCATGGACATGCTCGGCCTCCAGGACGGGATCGAGGACATCCTGATCACCCTGAGCAGCCAGTACCACCTGATCCGCCCGCTGACCGGCCGCACCGGCAAGGGCCTGTTCCTCTACCTCGCGCTGGACAAGTCGCGTGCCAACCTGGCGATGGCCCGCCACCAGCTGAGCAGGATCGAGGCCGACCTGGAGGTCTGACGCACTGCCCTGACGCGCCGCTCCGCCGCTCAGGCGCTCGGACGCTCAGGGTTCCGGACGAGGCGCCGGCGGCGGCTCGGACGCCGCGGGGCCTCGTCCGGCGGACCTCGCAGCCCGGCAGGCCGGAGGCCCGGTCTCAGCCCTGCGGCAGGTCCGGTCCGACGGTCCGCCCGCGCACCAACTCGACCGGCCCGCCCGACCGCCCCCGGGCGGCCAGTGCGGCGGCCGTACGGTCCCAGGACGGGCCGGTCAGCAGCGCCCGCGCCTCGGCCGGATCGCAGAGCCGCCACTCCATCAGCTCCTCCTCCGGCAGCGCGATCGAGCCGAGCATCCGCTCCGTCACCGTGCCCCCGTCGAAGACGTACACCAGGACGGCGGTGTCCCGGCCGGTCGCCGGGTCCGCCTCCGGGTCGGCTGCCGCGCCCGGCAGCCAGTCCAGCGCCAGCAGCGGCCCCGGCTCGACCTCCCAGCCGAGCTCCTCGCGGATCTCCCGCCGGGCCGCCGCCCGGGGCATCTCCCGGTCCGCCTCGACCCCACCGCCCGGCAGTGTCCAGTACGGCACCTGCCCGCGCGGCCCGTCCCACGGCCGCAGCCGCACCAGCAGCACCCGGCCGGCGGCGTCGGTGAACAGCGCCCGTGCCTTCGCCCGGATGCGCGGCCGGGTGGCGTAGTAGGTCTCCCGGTCCATGGGCGGCTCCGGCGGCTCCTCGGCCGACGGCGTCAGGCCCGGTGCCGCAGCCAGTCCGGCGTACTCGGGCACCGGCCCGTCGGTGGGCAGCCGCCCGAGCGTGTGCCCGGCCGGTCGGCTGTCCTCCAGCTCCAGCGGCCCGGCTTCGCGCGGGGCCCGCAGGCAGGCCGTCACCCGGCGCGACAGCCGCGGTGGCAGCGCGTGCCCGGCCTGCTCCGGCGTCAGCCAGGTCCAGCCGCCGACCTCCGCCGCGTCCGGCCGGAACGCCGCCGCCTGTTCGGCCGTCAGCGGCTCGGCCCAGTACAGGTACGCGACGATCGGCCGGTCACCCTCGCGCAGCAGCGCCCAGTCCACGCAGGCGAGCGGCCCCAGCCGGGGCGTGAAGCCCAACTCCTCGCGGATCTCCCGCAGGGCGGTCTCCCGGGGCGACCGGTCCGCCGGCTCCCACCCGCCGCCCGGGATCGCCACCGGATGCCTCCGGTCGTACGGCAGCCGCACCACCAGCACCCGTCCCGCCCCGTCCGGGAACAGCACCCCTGCCGCCGCCAGAACCTCCCGCCCGACCGTGCTCGCGTTCTCCACCCCGGCTCCCTCCGTCACGCTCTCCCCGGACACGACAACCCGGGCCACCCGGATGGTTCCCGCACGGCGGCACGGCCGATCACCACGAACGGGCGACCCCCGCCGTCCCCTCGCCCCGGCAGGCTCGCCGCCCCGGCGCACCGCTCACCCCAGCGAGGCCAGCGCCTGCGCCGCGGCCCGCGCCATCTGCTCGTCGTGCCTCCCGCTTCCGCCGCGCAGCCGGGCCACGCCCTCCGCGGCGGCCAGCGCGAGCAGGCCCGGCAGCAGGTCGGTGCTGCGGGCGGCGAGCCAGCGGGTGCCCTGGGTGGCCATCCACCAGACGTCCGCGGCCAGGCCCGGTGGTGGTTCGGCCGGGGCGGTGGCCGGGGGCGAGCCGAGAAGGTGGCCGGCTTCGGTGAGCAGGTCGTGGAACCGCCGGGCGATCAGGTGGTGGCCCTCGGCGCTGGGGTGCAGACGGTCCACGCTCAGCAGTCGGCGCTCCGCCGGCCACGGCAGGTCGGCGATGTGCAGGTGCACCGCCCGGTGGCGTTCGGTGAGGGCGTGCACCACGGCGTTGACCGCCCGCATCCGGCGTGCCAGCGGACGGGCGAGCGGCGCCGGGAGCCGGAGCAGGCTGCCCGGGTCGGGCAGACAGGCGGTGAGCAGCCTGGCGCCGTGGCCGGACAGTTCACCCATCGTGGCGTCCAGCTCCAGCGTGGTGCGGCGGATGTCGAAGCCCGTGCGCAGCGTGTCGTTGCCGCCGACCACCACCGCCGCCAGCTGTGGCCGAAGTGCCAGTGCCGCAGGTAGTTGACGGTATGTCAACTCCGTGGTGAGTGCCCCGCTGTACGCCAGGTTGGTGAACTCGACGTCCCGTCCGGCGGGCGCCAGTGAGCCGGCGAGGACGGCGGCCCAGCCGCGCCGGCTCTCGCCGACCTGGTCCCCGACCCCCTCCGTCAGCGAGTCCCCGAGCGCGACGAAGCGCAGCAGTTCGCCTGCCGCGGGCCGCTCCTCCGCCGCCCGGTCACGTCCGGCTTCCAGCATGCTCGTCCCGACCCCCGTCCACCGCCTCGTCGTTGCGCACGCCGTGTGCCGCCAGGAACGCCGTCACCGCCGCCGGCCAGCCGTACCGTTCGGCCTGAGCCCGGGCGGCGGCCCGTCGCTGCTCCTCCGGCCGTTCCAGCAACTGCCCTACCGCGGAGGCGAATCCGCTACCGGTGTCGGCGGCCGCCACCCCGGCGGGCCCGACCAGGCCGGGCAGTGCGGAGGAGTGGCTGACCGCCACCGGGGTCCCGCAGGCCAGCGCCTCCATCGCCGCCAGTCCGAAGGTCTCCACCGGGCCGGGCGCGAGCACCACGTCCGCGCAGCCCAGCAGCCGGGCCAGCTCCGCCCGCCCGCCCAGGTGGCCGAGGAAGCGCACCGGCAGCCGCAGCCGTGCGGCCCGGGCCGCCAGCCGTTCCCGCAGCGGGCCGGTCCCGGCCACCACCAGGACGGCGGGCCTGCGCCGGGCCCGTAGGGCGGCGAGTGCCTCGATCGCCCGCTCGGGCCGTTTCTCCGCCGAGAGCCGGGAGCAGAGCACCAGCAGCGTTTCTTCCGGGGCGGCGTACCGCGCCCGCTCGGCTGCCCGTGCGTTCGGCGGCAGCGGGTGCATCGTGTCCAGATCCACTCCCAGCGGGGCCCGGACCAGGTTCGGGGTGCCGATCCGCCGGAACTCCGCCGCCGCCCAGTCGGTGGTACAGAGCACCGAGTCGTAGCCGCGGGCCGTGGCCGCGTTGAGCCGGTCGGCCGCCGCGCCCGCCAGCGGGCCGGGCACGCCCCAGGTGCGCAGCACCCCGGCGGCGCTCTCGTGCGAGACCATCACCGAGCGCACCCCGTGGCGCCGTGCCCAGGCGCCGGTCCAGCGCAGCGTGGTGCGGTCGGACACCTCCAGGCGGTCGGGGGAGAACCTGGTCAGTTCGGCGGCGACCGCCCGCCGGTCGGTGAGCAGCCGGTAGCCGCCGCCGGCCGGCAGCACGGGGCCGGGCAGGGTGACCACCACGCCCTGCTCGGTCTCCTCCTCGGAGCGCCGCTCGCCGGGGACGATGAGCACCGGACGGTGCCCGGCCGCCCGGTACCCGGCGCCCAGGTGGCGCAGCGCGGTGCGCAGGCCGCCGGAGACCGGGGTGACGAAGTTGGCGAGCCGGACGATCGTCAGCGCGCCGGGGCCGGGAACGGAGGTCATGCCGGCAGCTCCTCCGGCAGGACGGGCGCCACCGGCTCGGCCGACGCCGGGGGAGCGGGCGGCAGCGGCCGTCCGTGGTGCTCCGCCACCACCTCGGCGTAGTGCCGCAGCAGCAGGTCCCCGACCGCTTCCCAGGTGCGCGCGGTCACCTCGTCCCGGCCGGCCTGCCCGTACGCGGCCCGCCGCGCCGGGTCGGCGGCCAGCTCGGCCACCGCCCGGGCCACCGCCGTGCCGTCCCGGGGCGGCACCAGCAGGCCGGTGCGGCGGTGGGCGACCAGGTCCAGCGGGCCGCCGGCCGCCGGGCCGATCACCGGTACGCCGCTGGCCATCGCCTCCTGGATGGTCTGGCAGAAGGTCTCCAGCGGGCCGGTGTGCACGAAGACGTCGAGGGTCGCGAAGCAGCGCGCCAGTTCGTCACCGGTGCGCCGGCCGAGGAACACCGCGCCCGGCATCGAGGCTTTCAGCCCGGGTGCCGAGGGGCCGTCGCCGACGACCACGACCCGCACCCCGGGCAGCGCCGAGGTGGCCGCCAGCAGATCGACCCGCTTCTCCGGCGCCAGCCGTCCGACGTAGCCGACGAGCACCTCCCCGCCCGGCGCCAGCGCCCGGTGCAGTGCCTCGTCCCGGTGCCGGGGGTGGAACCGCACCGAGTCCACCCCGCGCGGCCACAGTTGCACCCGCGGCACCCCGTGCGCGGTCAGGTCCTGGGCGGCGGGGGTGGAGGGCGCCAGGGTGCGGGCGGCCGCCCGGTGCACGGCCCGGATCCGCCGCCAGGCAGCGGCCTCCCCGAGCCCGCGCCCGGCCCGGTAGGCGTGCGCGTACCCGGCCAGGTCGGTCTGGTACACGGCCACGGCGGGCACCCCGAGCCGCGCCGCGACCTGCATTGCGCGCGCGCCGAGCACGAACGGGCTGGCCAGGTGGACGATGTCCGGCCGGTGTCCGGCGACCGCGGCCGCCAGCTGCCGACTGGGCAGGGCGATCCGCACCTGCGGGTACCCCGGCAGCGGCATCGACGGGATGCGCACCACGGGAATCTCCCCCGCCGCGGCACCGCCGAAGGTCTCCGGCGGGCACCCGGCGCCCCGGGCCGGCGCGGGGGTGACGACAAGGGGCTGGTGGCCCCGGCGGACCAGATGCTCGGCCGTCCGCAGCACGCTGTGGGCGACTCCGTTGACCTCGGGCGGGAAGGATTCGGTGACGATGACGACGCGCATGCCAGTGTTCTGTCCGTGTCCGGCATGCACCCGGCCAAAGGGATCTGTCGTACAGACGAACGCGGGTCGGCGATTTGCACCACCGACCCGCGCTCCGGAGCACGCCCGTCAGACCGACCCGGCGGTCTCCTTGAGCTCCGCGTACGGCGCGAGCTTGCGGATCGACTCGATGCTCTTCAGGCAGTCGTCCTTGCTCTCCTGCGGGTCGCCGGTCACCACGATCGCCCCGTTGCTCGCCTTGAGCCGGAACCGGTGCATGCCGCCCTCGTCCACGTACAGCTCGAATTTGCCAGCCATGCCAGAAACAGCCTTCCGCTCGGATGACCCCCTCGTACCGCACCGTAGGGTCAAATCCCTTGCGCGGCACGTCAGATGATCCATCCAGGTGGACCGGATCGGGCGCGGACGGGTCAGGCGCGCGGTTCGCCCGCTCCGGCGGCCAGTCCGGTGATGGTGGCGGTCAGGATGCGGGCGAGCCGGGGTTCGACCTCGATGACGGCATGGGCCAGCCGGGGGTCGGCGCGGTAGAGGGCGGCGACCTCGGTGCCCGGGTTCGCGATCTGCCACATGGCCCCGGCCAGTGAGACGGCGGTGGCGACCAGGTCGAGGACGTCCTGCTCGTCCAGTGCGGGCAGTTGCCCGCGGACGGCGGCGCCGATCGGTTCGCGGGCGGCGAGCGTGGCGAGTTTGAAGTCGCGTACCGCGGCGAGCGAGACGTTGCGTTCGAGGTTCAGTGGGGCGTGGGCGAGCAGGTCGCAGAACATGCCGCGGGCTGCGAGGGTGGTGGCGAACGCCCGGGCCACGGTGGCCGGGCCCGGATCCGCGCTCTCCCGCAGCCGCGCGGTCAGTGCGTCCGACCACTCCGCCCAGCCTTCGGCGGTCAGCCGCAGGAAGATCTCCTCGCGGGTCTCGAAGTATCGCAGCAGCGCCGACTTGTGCATCCCCACCGCGGCGGCGATGTCGGTCAGGGTGACGTCCCTGATGCCGTGCTCGGCGCCGAGCGACCGGGCCGCCGCCAGGATCGCGGCCTCGCGCCGGCGCTTGGCCTCGGGCGAGCGTGCGCGCTGGAACTCCGATGCGTCATCCACTCGCCCATGGTAGGGCAACGGCGTTGCCGTATTAGCGCAACGTCGTTGCGCTAATAACGCAACGGTGTTTTACTAGCGACATGGAGCAGAACAAGGAACAGACCTGGTTCATCACCGGCAGCTCGCGCGGCTTCGGCCGCGCCCTGGTCCGCGCCGCGCTCGAAGCCGGCGACCGGGTGGCCGCGACCGCCCGACGGCCCGAGCAACTTGCCGATCTCGTCGAGGAGTTCGGCGACCGCATCCGTCCGATCGCGCTGGACGTCACCGATCCGGCGGCCGCCCGGGCGGCCCTCGCCGAGGCGCACGGAGCCTTCGGCCGGATCGACGTGCTGGTGAACAACGCCGGCTACGCCAACGTCTCGCCGATCGAGACCACCGAGGACGCCGACTTCCGTGCCCAGTTCGAGACCAACTTCTGGGGCGTCTACCACGTCACCAAGGCCGCGCTCCCGCTGCTGCGCGAGCAGCGGGGCGGACTGGTCGTGCAGTTCTCCTCGATGGGCGGGCGGGTCGGCGGCTCCCCGGGCATCGCCTCGTACCAGGCCGCGAAGTTCGCCATCGACGGGTTCAGCCGGGTGCTGCGCGCCGAGACCGCGCCGTTCGGCGTGCGGGTACTGGTGGTCGAACCCAGCGGCTTCCGCACGGACTGGGCCGGCGCCTCGATGGTCGTCCACGACGTTCCGGAGGCCTACGACGAGACGGTCGGCGCCCTGAACAGGCGGCTGCGCCAGGGCGGCGACGGCTCCGCGGGCGACCCGGTCCGTGCCGCCGAGATCCTGGTCCGGGTGGCCAAGCGGCGGGACATTCCCCATCACCTGCCGCTCGGGGTCAACGCGGCCGAGGGCTCGATCGCCATGGACCGGCAACTCCTGGCGGAGGACGCCAAGTGGCGTGCGGTTTCCCGCTCGGCCGACTTCGCCGAGGCCTACCCGGTCGCCTTCCCGCCGGACTCGACCGACTGACCGGTCCGGTGTGCACGGCACTGCGGCCCGGCGCGGGG
>NZ_JBHVFE010000184.1:0-15762 GCF_042801945.1 Kitasatospora sp. NPDC057542 | reverse complement strand
CCCCGGCGGAGACCGCCGGGGGCACCCGCACGTCGGGGGGGTGTCCTACTGCTTGAGCTCCGCGTACGCCTCTGCGCTGCTGTCCTTCAGGAACTGCCAGCAGCGGGCCTCCTCCTCGGTCTCCTTGATCGCGCCGGCCGCCCGGGCGAGCGCCGCCAGGCAGCGCAGGAAGCCGCGGTTGCCGCGGTGCTCCCACGGCACCGGGCCGTGGCCCTTCCAGCCGTTGCGCCGCAGCGCGTCCAGGCCGCGGTGGTAGCCGGTACGGGCGTAGGCATACGACTCGACGTACCGGCCGGCCGCGTAGGCGTCGTCGGCGAGCATGGCCCAGGCCAGGCAGAAGGCCGGAAACTCGGCCGCCACCTGGGTCGGGGAGGCCGACTCCTCCGCCAGCATCCGGTAGGGCCGCTCCTCCTCCGGGAGGAGGGTCGGTTCGGGACCGTCGAGAAGGTTCCTGTGAATCGCCATGCCCTGAAGTCTGCCATCCGAGACGCAGGGGTCAACCGCCGTCCCGGACGGCCACCGCTTCCCGCGCCCCGAACGCCGCACACCGGGGACATGGACATTCACCCGTTTCCCATGCGAGTGTGAAGATCATGTCCGCAGCCCGATCCGCCGGCAGGCGCGCCGCACCGCCCCGGAAGGGCGGTCGCCGACGCCGACGGCAGCGGCGGAGACTCGGCCCTGGCATGCTCACGGCACTTGTGGTCGCCGTGCTGGTGCTGGGCGCCACGGCGGTCGTGCTGACCCGCCCCGCGGGGACCCCGGCCGCCGCCCCGACCACCCAGGCGAGGGTCGCCCCGCCGGCCGAGCAGGCCGCCACGGCGCCGCCGGCGGAGACCCCGCCCCCGGCTCCCGCCCCGGCACAGGCCGACACCCCGCCGCCCGCACCGCCCGCCCCCGCCGGACCGGACCCAGGCCCCACCAAGGGCGCCGGCACCTTCACCGTCGCGCCCGCCACCGCCAAGCCGGTCGGGCACGGCACCGTGCGCCGCTACCGGGTCGAGGTCGAGGACGGCATCGGCATCGACGCCTCAGCGGCCGCCGCACAGATCCACGGCATCCTCGGCGACAAGCGCGGCTGGACCAACGACCGCAAGAACGGCTTCCAGCTGGTCGCCGGCGGCCCGTACGACTTCACCGTGAAGATCGCCTCACCGGCCACCGTGGACCGGATCTGCGGCGCCTCCGGCCTGGACACTCACGGTGAGGTCAACTGCAACGTCGGCAACCAGGTGCTCGTCAACTCCAAGCGCTGGAACACCGGTTCGCCCCAGTTCAGCGGACCGCTGGAGGAGTACCGGGCGCTGATCGTCAACCACGAGGTGGGCCACCGGATCGGCCACGGACACGAGGGCTGCCCGGGGGAGGGCAAACCCGCACCCGCGATGATGCAGCAGATCTACGGCCTCAAGGGCTGCACGCCCAACGCCTGGCCGTACTCCGCGGAGGGCGGGTACCTCAGCGGGCCGTCCGTCCCCTAGGACAGGAGCCGCGGCACGACGGGCAGGACCCGCCCCCACGCGCCCCGCAGACACCGGTTCGAGGACAGGCCCTAGCCGAGCACCGGCAGGTACGCCCGCAGGTCGCTGCGCTCCCCCGAGGCGGACACCTCGGCGGCCTCGACCGCCGCCGCCCAGTCGGCCCGGCCGGTGGCCAGCCGGATCCAGGTCAGCGGGTCGGTCTCCACCACGTTGGGCGGGGTGCCCCGGGTGTGCTTCGGCCCCGGCACGGCCTGGACGACCGCGTACGGCGGGACCCGCACCTCGACCGCGCCGCCGGGCGCCTGGTCGGCGAGGGCGTCGGCCAGCAGCCGGGTGACGGCGGCGAGGGCCTGGCGGTCGTGCGGGAAGGCGTCGAGGCCGAGCGCGTCGGCCAGGTCGTCGGCGTGCACGACCGTCTCCACCAGCCTGGTCACCAGCATGTCGGAGAGCGCCATCGAGCCCAGCCGGATCTCGAACCTGCGGGCCGGGTCGGCGGCTTCGGGCCGCTCCAGCAGGGCGGTCAGGGCGTCCGCGGGCCGCCCGAAGGCGGCCGCCACCGAGGCCGCGTCCCCGGCGAACTCCGCCGCGCTCCGCTCCCGGGCCTGCTCGTCCAGCAGCGGCGCGACGGTACCGACCCCGGCCACCCAGCCCAGCAGGTCCAGCGGCGCCCGTCCCTGGGGCAGGTCGTCCAGGTGCGCCGGGACGTACTCGAGTTGGACGGCGAGGTGGGCGAGCAGCTCGCGGACCCGCCACTGCCCCAGCCGGGTCGGCAGGTCCAGCTGCCCGGTGCCGAGCGCGGCGACGGCGGCGCTCAGCGCCCGGGTCTGGCCGGCCAGACCGGCGCGGACCTTCTGCGGCTGGTACGTACGGGGCTTGGCAGGCATGGGCCTCAACATACGCCGAGGGGCGGACGGTTCACCAGGAACCGCCCGCCCCTCAGGAGCCGTGCGTCAGGCCAGCAGAGCCTCGATGACGCCGGTGTGGGCGTCCTTCAGCTCGGCCAGCGAGACGCTGAACTGGCCCTGGACGTCCAGGCTGTCGCCGTCCACGACACCGATCCGGGTGGCCGGCAGGCCGCGCGCGGTGCACATGTCGTTGAACCGGAGCTCCTCGCTGCGCGGCACCGCCACGACGGCGCGGCCGGCCGACTCCGAGAACAGGAGGACGAACGGGTCCTGGCCCTCGGGCACGACGATCCGCGCACCGTGGCCACCCTTGAGGCAGCTCTCCACCAGCGCCTGGCCGAGACCGCCGTCGGACAGGTCGTGCGCGGCGTCGATCATGCCGTCGCGCGAGGCGGCGATCAGGATCTCGCCGAGCAGCCGCTCGCGCTCCAGGTCCACCTTGGGCGGCAGGCCGCCGAGGTGGTCGTGGACGGCCTGCGACCAGGCCGAGCCGCCGAGCTCGTCCGCCGTGTCGCCGAGCAGGTAGAGCAGCTGCCCCTCCTCGGCGAAGGCCAGCGGGGTGCGCCGGGTGACGTCGTCGATGACGCCGAGCACCGCGACCACCGGGGTCGGGTGGATGGCGACCTCGCCGGTCTGGTTGTACAGCGAGACGTTGCCGCCGGTGACCGGGGTGCCGAGCACCAGGCAGGCGTCGGCCAGGCCTCGGGTGGCCTCGGCGAACTGCCACATCACGTCCGGGTCCTCGGGGGAGCCGAAGTTGAGGCAGTCGGAGACGGCGAGCGGCTTGGCGCCGCCGGCCGCGACGTTGCGGTACGCCTCGGCCAGGGCCAGCTGGGCGCCGGTGTACGGGTCCAGCTTGGCGAAGCGGCCGTTGCCGTCGGTGGCGACCGAGACGCCGAGGTTGGTCTCCTCGTCGATCCGGATCATGCCCGAGTCCTCGCCGACCGAGAGCACGGTGTTGCCGAGCACGTAGCGGTCGTACTGGTCGGTGATCCAGGACTTGGAGGCCTGGTTCGGGTGGCTCGCGACCTTCAGCAGGTCGGCCTTGAGGCCCTCGCCGGTGGTCGGGCGGGCCAGCCGCTCGGCGGTCGGGGCGTCGGCCTGCAGCGCGTCCTGCCAGCTCGGGCGGGCGTACGGGCGCTGGTAGGTCGGGCCCTCGTGGGCGACGGTGCGCGGCGGGACGTCCACCACGAGCTCGCCGTGCCAGTAGATCTCCAGGCGCTCGCCGTCGGTCACCTCACCGATGACGTTGGCGATGACGTCCCACTTCTCGCAGATCTCCAGGAAGCGGTCGACCTTGTCGGGCTCCACGATCGCGCACATGCGCTCCTGCGACTCGCTCATGAGGATCTCCTCGGGCGAGAGCGTGTGGTCGCGCAGGTGCACGGTGTCGAGCTGGATCCGCATGCCGCCGGAGCCGGCCGAGGCCAGCTCGCTGGTCGCGCAGGACAGGCCGGCGCCACCGAGGTCCTGGATGCCCTTGACGAGCTTCTCCCGGAAGATCTCCAGGGTGCACTCGATCAGGAGCTTCTCCTGGAACGGGTCGCCGACCTGGACCGCCGGGCGCTTGGCCGGCTTGGTGTCGTCGAAGGTCTCGGAGGCGAGCACCGAGACGCCGCCGATGCCGTCGCCGCCGGTGCGGGCGCCGTACAGGATGACCTTGTTGCCGGCGCCGGAGGCCTGCGCGAGGTGGATGTCCTCGTGCTTCATGACACCCACGCACAGCGCGTTGACCAGCGGGTTGCCCTGGTAGCAGGAGTCGAAGACGACCTCGCCGCCGATGTTCGGCAGGCCCAGGCAGTTGCCGTAGCCGCCGATGCCCGCGACGATCCCGGGCAGCACGCGCCGGGTGTCCGGGTGGTCGGCCGCACCGAAGCGCAGCGGGTCCATCACGGCGACCGGGCGGGCGCCCATCGCCAGGATGTCGCGCACGATGCCGCCGATGCCGGTGGCCGCGCCCTGGTAGGGCTCGATGTACGACGGGTGGTTGTGCGACTCGACCTTGAAGGTGACCGCGTAGCCCTGGCCGACGTCGACAACGCCGGCGTTCTCGCCGATGCCGACGAGCATCGCGTCCGAATCCGGCTTCTTCTCGCCGAACTGCTTCAGGTGGACCTTGCTGCTCTTGTACGAACAGTGCTCCGACCACATGACCGAGTACATGGCGAGTTCGGCGCCGGTCGGACGGCGGCCGAGGATCTCCCGGATGCGCGCGTACTCGTCCTCCTTGAGGCCGAGTTCGGCCCAGGGCTGGGCCGCGTCCGGGGTCTGCTCGGCGTTCTTGACGGTGTCGAGGCTCATCAGGCGTTCACCAGCTGCTTCAGGACGGAAGTGAAGAAGCCCAGGCCCTCGGTGGTCGGACCGGTGAGCGGCTCCACGGCGTGCTCCGGGTGCGGCATCAGGCCGACGACATTGCCGGCGGCGTTGGTGATGCCGGCGATGTCGCGGTACGAACCGTTCGGGTTGACGTCCAGGTAACGGGCGACGACCCGGCCCTCCGCCTCCAGTTCGTCCAGCACCCGCTCCTCGGCGACGAAGCGGCCCTCGCCGTTCTTCAGCGGGACGACGATTTCCTGGCCCGCCGAGTAATCCCGGGTCCAGGCGGTGCCGGCGTTCTCGATGCGCAGCTTCTGGTCGCGGCAGATGAAGTGCAGCGAGTCGTTCCGGGTCAGCGCACCGGGCAGCAGGTGCGATTCGCACAGCACCTGGAAGCCGTTGCAGATACCGAGCACCGGCATTCCG
Organism: Kitasatospora sp. NPDC057542; assembly: GCF_042801945.1. Lineage (NCBI taxonomy): Bacteria > Bacillati > Actinomycetota > Actinomycetes > Kitasatosporales > Streptomycetaceae > Kitasatospora > Kitasatospora sp. NPDC057542. The sequence goes on along the minus strand of NZ_JBHVFE010000184.1, from coordinate 10,634 downwards.
AGCCTCGCCTGCTCGATGATGGTCTCCATCACCGGCGAGAAGCGGGAGATCGCACCGCAGCGCAGATAGTCGCCGTAACTGAATCCTCCCGGCAGGACGACGGCGTCGACCTGGTGGAGATCCTTGTCACGGTGCCAGAGGGCGACCGGCTCGGCGCCGGCGAGGCGGACCGCCCGCTGGGCGTCGCGGTCGTCGAGGGAGCCGGGGAAAGTGACGACGCCGACGCGGGTGGTCACTTGCCCTCCTCCTCGACCCGGACGGTGAAGTCCTCGATCACGGTGTTGGCGAGAAAGGTCTCGGCGGCTTCGCGGATACGGGCGAGCGCCGCGTCGTCGACCGGGCCCTCCACATCCAGCTCGAAACGCTTGCCCTGGCGGACGTCGGCGATCCCGGTGAATCCGAGACGGGGCAGTGCGCGCTGCACCGCCTGTCCCTGGGGGTCGAGGATCTCCGGCTTGAGCATGACGTCGACTACGACGCGTGCCACTGGCACTCCCGGTGGTGTCTTCGGTGAGGCGGGGGAACTCCAGACTACCCGTGGTTTCGGGCAGGATTGCTGGCCGGGGATAGCGACGCGCGTAGACCCCAGACCCTTACGCCGCAAGGGATCCGGGCTCCTCGCCGCCCGTCCGGGCCGACCGGTTTCCGCGGATTCGGCACTCGGAACCACGCCGTCCGGAGAACACCCGAATACGGCACTTGGGGACAGATCCGCCCGTCCCGCTCATCGGTATCCGGGAGTCCCGCGAAGAGACGTGAATATCCGGAAAAGAATGCCGGACTCTTCGATTTCGGCCCCCTTCGGGTGCAGAATAGGGCCACCTGTCGCGGCAAGTGCTGCGTATCAGGCGAGCCGTCCGGCCCGCCCGTACGCGCTTGCGCGAGTTGGTGCACATCAGGCCCCGGCGTACCCCCGCGGACCGGTGGCCGAATTGCCCGAGAGGATTGACACCCATGGCTCAGCGTGTAGTTGTCACGCTCTCCGACGACCTGGACGGCGGCGCTGCCGCGGAAACCGTCCACTTCGGCGTCGACGGGAAGTCGTACGAGATCGACCTGTCCGTGGACAACGCGGAAAAGCTGCGGGAGGCCCTCGCCCCGTTCGTCGCCGCCGGCCGCCGCCAGAGCCGCACCGGAAAGTCCTTCCGCCGCACCGCCCTCACCCCGGACCCGGCCGCCGTCCGCGCCTGGGCCCTGTCCCGCGGGATGGAACTGCCGGCCCGCGGACGCATCCCCAAGCACGTGTACGAGGCGTTCGCCGAGGCGAACTGAGCCGCGCGGGGACCCGCTCCCCGGTCGCCCCGCCCACCCGGACCGAAAGGGTGGGGCGACCACCCCGAACGATGCTGTAGAGTATTCCTCGTCGCCGCAACGGAGAGATCCGAAGAGGCGGCGGGTGCCCCACCAGGCACCATGCGGACGTGGCTCAGTTGGTAGAGCATCACCTTGCCAAGGTGAGGGTCGCGAGTTCGAATCTCGTCGTCCGCTCGCAGTGCGCGAGCACAGCACAACTCAATAGTCAGACCTGCGGACGTGGCTCAGTTGGTAGAGCATCACCTTGCCAAGGTGAGGGTCGCGAGTTCGAATCTCGTCGTCCGCTCCGGTACGAAGGGCCCCCTCGATCGAGGGGGCCCTTCGGCATTCCCCCCGGCGCCCGCGGGCCCGACGTCCGCGAGTTCGACCGGGGGTACGGCCATGACATTTGTCATCGCCGACCCGTGCATCCCCACCGCGATGTCATGACGGCGCGCACTGCCCGCGCGGCCCGGTCGGCGGAAGGCTTGAGGCATGGAAACGAGCCGGCCCTCCCGCCCCAGCGAAGACGTGATCGAGGTCACCGACCTGCACCGCCACTACGGCGGCGGCACCACGGGGTACCACGCCGTGCGCGGCGTCGACCTGACCGTCCGCCGCGGCGAGCTGTTCGCCCTGCTCGGCACCAACGGGGCCGGCAAGACCTCCACCATGGAGGTCGTCGAGGGTCTGGCCGCGCCCACCGGCGGCACCGTCCGGGTGCTCGGCCGGGACCCCTTCAAGGAGCGCGCCGCCGTCCGCCCGCGGATCGGCATCATGCTCCAGGAGGGCGGCTTCCCCGGCGAGCTCACCGCCGCCGAGACCGGCCGCGCCTGGGCCGGGATGACCAGTGGCGCCCGCCCGGTGGCGGAGGCGCTGGAGCTGGTCGGCCTCGGCCACCGCGCGGACGTCCGGGTCAAGCAGCTGTCCGGCGGCGAGAAGCGCCGGCTGGACCTCGCGATGGCCCTGCTCGGCCGCCCCGAGGTGCTCTTCCTGGACGAGCCCAGCACCGGCCTCGACCCGGAGGCGCGCGCCGCCGTCTGGCGGCTGGTCCGCGAGCTGCGCGCCCAGGGCACCACGGTGCTGCTCACCACGCACTACCTGGAGGAGGCCGAGGAACTGGCCGACCGGCTGGCCATCATGCACGGCGGCCAGGTCGTCACCTCCGGCACCGTCGCCGACGTGATCGCCGGCCGGCCCTCCCGGATCTCCTTCGAACTGCCCGAGTTCGCCGGGGCCGCGCTGCCCGTCCTGGCCGGGGCCGAGGTCGCCGTCGACGGCCGCAAGGTCACCGTGCAGACCCTCGGGCTCCAGGACACCCTCACCGACCTGCTCGGCTGGGCCCGGCACCACGGGATCGCGCTCGGTGCCCTGGACGCCCGCAGCGCCTCGCTGGAGGAGGCCTTCCTCGCGATCGCCTCCGAGGCCGCCCACCAGAACCCGCCGCAGGCGCCCGCCGCCGCCACCCGTCCCGCCCGCCGCCGCCTGATCGGATCCGCCCGATGACCACCGCCGCCGCCCCCACCGCCACCGGCCCGCAGAGCACCACCGTCCGCCGGCTGCTCGCCCTCGGCCGGGCCGAGGCCACCCTGCTGCTGCGCAACCGCACGGCCCTGTTCACCGCCCTGCTGCTGCCGCTGGTGCTGATCTTCACCCTGCAGAGCACGCTGGCGAAGCAGGCCGAGACCAACCCCGGGCTGGACGTCGACTCGCTGCTGGTCTACGGCTCGGTCGGGATGATCCTGGCCTTCGTCGTGTACTACAACCTGACCGCCGCGTACGTCGGCCGGCGCGGTGAGCTGGTCCTCAAGCGGCTTCGGACCGGTGAGGCCCGGGACATCGAGATCCTGCTCGGCACCGCCGTCCCCTCGCTCGTGCTCGGCCTGCTGATGGCCGCCCTGATCGGGATCGGCGGCAGCCTCGGCCTGCACCTGGCCGTGCCGGTCAACCCGGTGCTGATGCTGGTCGGCCTGCTGCTGGCACTGGCCACCATGATCGCCCTGGCCGCGCTGTCCAGCGCCTTCACCAAGACCGTGGAAAGCGCGGGCATCACCACCCTGCCGATCATGCTGGTCATGCAGCTCGGCTCCGGCCTGTTCATCCCGCTGGAGGTCATGCCCAAGCAGCTGGCCGACATCTGCCGCCTGCTGCCGACCACCCCGGCCTTCCAGCTGATCCGCGTCGGCTGGTTCGGCACCGACGGCTCGGTCGCCGCGACCGGCTTCGCCGGCTCCTGGGGCGCGGCCGGCTCGCACCTGGTCACCGGGACCATCTGGCTGGGTCTGGCGGTCTGGGGCGCGGTGCGCTACTTCCGCTGGGAGCCGCGCCGCTGAGCCTCCGGCTGAGCACCGAACAGCAATCCGAAGGACCACCCTCGGTTCGACCTCTGATATGAAGGCAGCAAGCATGATCGTGGTCGAACTGGGGGCGGAAGAATTGAGAATGCGGTCGCCGCTTCACAGCTGGACGAACCTGAGCAAACCCCAGCGCACCGAGCTGTACCTGCGCTGGTCGCTCTACTCGCTGCCGCTGTTGGTGCTCCCGATCACGTTGCTCGCCGCCGGGGCCCGTGCCGACCTGCCGGACTCCATCGCAACGGTCCGGATCGCCCTGCTGGTCGCGCTCACCTCGACGCTGCTGGGCCTGCGGGCCTGCCGCACCTCGCTCGACCACTACCTGAAGCGCCCCACCGACCACCTGCGCTGGCTGTCCGTCAACGGCGCGTTCGCGGTGGCCGGCTCCTGGGCCGTCCTGCTGTCCGGACCGGACGCCGGTGGGGCGGACGGCCCGCAGGCAACGGCGTTCACCTCCACGGTCTCGCTCCTCCTGCTCGCCGTCGCCTTCGGCCCGGCGTCCATCGGGCTGTCGCTGCCCCGAGCCTCGCTGGCCGCCCTCGGCGGGTTCCTGCTGCTGGCCCCGGCGATGGCGCTGGCCGGGTACGGCATCGCCGGCACCGCCGGAATGCTGGTCAGCGCCCTGATCACGCTGCCCATCCTCGGAGCGACCTGCCGCAGTTTCGCCTGGCTGACCTCGGTGGTCTGGGAGCTGGACGCCGCCCGCGAGGCGCAGTCCCGGCTGGCCGTCGCCGAGGAGCGGCTGCGCTTCTCCCGCGACCTGCACGACGTGATGGGCCGCAACCTCACCACCATCGCGCTGAAGAGCGAGCTCGCCGTCCAGCTCGCCCGCCGGGGGCGTGCGGAGGCCGCCGACCAGATGGCCGAGGTGCAGAAGATCGCCCAGGAGTCGCAGCGCGAGGTCCGGGACGTCATCCGCGGCTACCGCACCGCCGACCTGCACGCCGAGGCGATCGGCGCCCGCGCCGTGCTGCGCTCGGCCGACGTCACCTGCGAGATCGACCTCGGCGAGCACGCCGACGAGCTGCCGGCCCCGGTGCAGTCGGTGTTCGGCTGGGTGATCCGCGAGGCCACCACCAACGTGCTGCGGCACAGCGAGGCCGACCGCTGCCTGATCCGGCTGCGGACCGAGGACGGACGGGCCGTGCTGGAACTGGAGAATGACGGGGTGCCCGACGTCCCGTTCCCCTCCCAGGGCAGCGGCACCGGGCTGCGCGGACTGCGCGAGCGGCTCGCCGCCCACGACGGCGAGCTGACCGTACCGGCCGCCGAGGCGGGCGTCTTCCGGATGCTCGCCACCGTCCCGCTCCGACCGCTGATCCGCCGTTGAGGAAGGTCGCCCGATGACCGACACCGCGCACGTCCGCGTCCTGCTCGCCGACGACGAGCACCTGATCCGGGGCGCGCTGGCCGCGCTGCTCTCGCTGGAGGACGACATCGAGGTGGTCGCGCAGGCCGGCTCCGGCCCGGAGGCGCTGGCGATGGCCCAGTCGCACCGCCCGGACGTCGCGGTGCTGGACCTCCAGATGCCGGGCAAGGACGGCATCGAGGTGGCCGCCCAGCTGCGCCTGCTGCTGCCGGACTGCCGCTGCATGATCGTCACCGGGCACGGCCGCCCGGGCTACCTGAAGCGGGCGCTGGAGGTCGGGGTGCGCGGCTTCCTGCCGAAGACCGTCTCGGCGTCCGACCTGGCCGGCATCATCCGCACCGTGCGCTCCGGCGGCCGGTACGTGGACCCGGAGCTGGCCGCGGACGCGATCAGCGCCGGTGAGACCCCGCTGACCCCGCGCGAGACGGACGTCCTGGAGCTGGCCGCCGACGGCACCCCGATCGCCGAGATCGCCGAGCGGGCCTCGCTCTCCCAGGGCACGGTGCGCAACTACCTGTCCTCGGCGGCCACCAAGCTGGGCGCGGAGAACCGGCACGCGGCGGTGCGGATCGCCCGCGAGCACGGCTGGATCTGAGGCCGTACCCGCGGGCGTCGTGGCGTTACGCCCAGGTGGTCCCGGTCAGCCGCTCGTACACCTCGATGTACTTGGCCCGGGTCTGCTCGACGATCTCGGCCGGCAGCGCCGGCGGCGGCTGCTCGCTGTAACGGTCCCAGCCGGAGGCCGGGGAGACCAGCCAGTCGCGGATCAGCTGCTTGTCGAAGGACGACTGCGAGCGGCCCGGCTGGTACTCGTCGGCGGGCCAGTAGCGGGAGGAGTCCGGGGTGAGCACCTCGTCGCCGATCACCAGCTCGCCGTCCAGCAGGCCGAACTCGAACTTGGTGTCGGCCAGGATGATGCCGCGCTCGCGGGCGATGTCCCGGGCCCGGGCGTAGACGTCCAGGGTGGTGCGGCGCAGCTGGGCGGCCAGCTCGGCGCCGATCCGGCGGGCGGTCTCCTCGTAGGAGACGTTCTCGTCGTGCTCGCCGACCTCGGCCTTGAGCGCCGGGGTGTAGATCGGGGCGGGCAGCTCGGAGCTGTTCTCCAGGCCCTCCGGCAGCGCGATGCCGCAGACCGTGCGGCTCTCCTCGTACTCGGCCAGGCCGGAGCCGGCCAGGTAGCCGCGGGCGACCGCCTCGACCGGGATCATCTCCAGGCTGCGGCAGACCAGCGTGCGGCCCTTCCAGTCGGCCGGGGCGCCGGCCGGGACCTCGGTGGAGATCACGTGGTTGGGGACGATGTCGGCGATCCGCTCGAACCACCACAGCGACAGCTGGGTGAGGATGCGGCCCTTGTCGGGGATCTCGTTCGGCAGCACCCAGTCGTGGGCGGACGTCCGGTCGCTGGCCACCATGACCAGCTCACCCGACTCGGTGCGGTAGAGGTCGCGCACCTTGCCGGTGTGCAGGTGGACCAGGCCAGGTACCTGGACCGGCTCGGGCTTGGTGACAAATCCGCTCAAGGTGTCTCAGTCCTCAGGGGTCGTTCACGGGCGGGGGCACCGCGAAAGGGAGGTCACTGCCCCCGCAGTCTTTCACGACCGCCGAACGCCGGTTCTCCGGCCGCCGGGCCCGGGACCGACGGCTGGTTCTTGCAGAGCCGGTCCAGCAGGTTTGCGGTGGCCCGCTGGATCCGCTCGTCGGTCAGGCCCGGACGGCCCAGCGCGGGCGACCAGGCGAAGGTGCCGGCCGCGAAGACGTACGCGCCGCTGGGCGCCCGGTACAGCGAGGTCTCCTGGTAGCGGGTGCGACCGGCCAGGTCCTGGTACGGCGAGTGTGCCAGCAGCACCCGCTCGTTGTGCTCGGGCAGCGCGACCTTGGGGTAGTAGCGGTCGGCCTCGCCCGCGACCAGCCCGGGCAGTTCGTCGCCCTCCTGGAGGCCGGTGCCGTCCCAGAGCCAGTGCGCGGTGTGCCGGGCGACCAGCGGGACGGGCGCGGCGACCCTCCCCGAGTACTGCACCCCGAGCAGGTGCTGCTCGGGCTCCCCGGCGTCCCGCCACAGCGCGCTGGCCGCGCCGGACGCCCCGGCGGCCGGGCTGCCGGGGACGACCTTCTGCCGCTTGCGGCAGTTGAGCAGCCGGTTGGGCTCGCCGGAGGCGGCAGCGGTCAGCTCGACCCGCCAGTACATGGTGTTGGCGGAGAGGAACACCAGCGAGGTGCCGCCGTCCCGGGCCCGCTCGGCGGCCCGGCGCATCGGTTCGGACCAGTACTCGTCGTGGCCGGGGAAGACCAGCGCCCGGTGCCGGGACGGGGCCACCAGGCCGGCGTGCAGGTCGGTGGCGGTGGCGTAGGAGAGGTCGTAGCCGTATCGCTCGGCCCAGCGGATGAAGTCGTACGCGTGGCCGACGTGCAGCGGCAGTCCGGCGGTGGCGTGCGGGCGGTCGAAGGAGACGGTGACGGCCGCCTCGGGCTCGCCGACCAGGCCGCCCCGGCCGTCCCAGGCGTGGTAGAGGCTGGCGCCGGTGCGGCCGTCCTCGGGGAACAGGTTGTACGCCTGCCAGGTCACGTCCGGGAGCACCAGGAGCAGCTCGGCGGTGTGCCCCTGCTCCTCGAAGTCCCGGACGGTGAAGGGGATGTGGCTGCGGTGCAGCATGTCCGCGGTGGTCAGCACGGCGACGTAGGCGCCGGGCTTCCAGTGCGTCGGGATCTGCAGCCGCCAGGAGTGCCACCAGTGGTGGCAGGAGACCGTCCGGTCGGCCACCAGCGGGGCGGGCTGGACGAGGCCGGCGATCAGCGGGCTGGAGGTCATGTGGCGGGCGCCGTCGCCGCCGTAGTGGCCGATCCGGAAGACGTCCACGGTGAACTCGCGGGGCGGGTTGACGGTGACCCGGAAGTCCACCGAGCCGCCGGGGCGGATCACCCCGGCCGAGGCGAAGCCCTTGATCTGCTGGTCCACGTCGTTGGCGCCCTGCGGGGTGCCGACCGACGGCTTGGGCCGGGTGCCCGCGGTCAGCGGCTGCTGGCCGGGCGCGTCCACCGAGACGTACCAGGGGACGGCGCCCTCCGCGCCGGCCAGGTACTGGTCCGGGCTGCGCAGCCAGGGCAGCGGGCCCTGGCCGAAGGGGTCGGAGACGCTGTAGGCGTGCGTCCCCGACTCCCAGCGGCGGTTGAGTTCGGTCCCCACGCGCCCCTCCCAGGTGCACTTCCGCCCGGTTGGCACGTGCCCCCCGGATGTGCGTGCGGTCTAATACACCACAGAGTGCTGGCGCAACGTCACCCTCCGGTAGCAATTGGTGCAGGGAATCTCGCGCGCCTCCCGGGCAGGGCCTCCGGCCTGCGAAGACGCCCGGCGGCCGAACCGATCGGGGGCGCGCGCGGTGGTGCCGAGCGCCCTCCTGGGACGCCCGGGGCATCAGAGGCGGACGGGTTTCTCCAGCCGGACGTCGGCGGCGTCCAGCCAGGCGCGCAGCGGGCCGTCCTGGCCCTGTTCGACGGCCTGGGCGACCGGGCCGGCGAGGTCGGTGCGGCGCACTCCGCCGAGCAGCAGCACCGGGCCGTCCAGCCAGTCCAGGCCGGGGGCGCCGCCGGCGGTGTCCACGGCGGCGCAACAGACCATCGCGGTGACGTGGTCGACCAGCAGGTCGCGGCCACTGCGGTCGGGTTCGAGCAGCGGGGCCGGGGCGGTGGTGCGGGCCGGCTGGGCGGCGAGCGCGGCGGCCAGCAGCTCGCCGTCGCCCTCGGCGAGCCGGCCCAGCAGCCGGGTGAGGGTCGGGGCGCCGGGGCGGGACTGCGGGACGAGCCGGTCCAGTGCGGTCTGCAGGGTGGCGGCGCCCGTCCGCCAGCCGGCGTCCACCACGTCGGCCGGGTAGTCGGCCCACTCCAGCTCGTGCCAGGTGCCCGCTTCCGGACGGCCGAAGAACAGGTCGGCGGCGAGCCGGGAGACCGCCCGGTCGACGGTGCCGGGCTCCTCCAGCAGGTCGCAGGCGGGGCGGTCGCCGAGCCTGCTGCCGTAGCCGTCGGCCAGCCGGTCGCGCCGGGACAGCTCGGTGAGCGCGGAGACCACGCCGGCGTTCAGGTGGGCCGGGTGGCGGCCGAGCCGCCAGGCGGGCAGCGCGACCCGGGTGAGCAGCCGGTCCCAGCCCGCGTAGGCCAGGCCGACCTGCTCCTGGGCGGCGATCCGCAGGCCGTAGTCGACCGTCCTGGCCTGCTCGGAGGCCCAGCCGGCGACCGAGCGCTCCAGCTCGGCGGAGTGCCCCCGGCAGGCGCCGAGCAGGCGGCGGGTGACCCTGCGGGTGACCCGCTCGGCGAGTGCGGCCGGGCCGCCCCGGGGCGGCTCGGGCGGGGCGGCCAGAATGCCGCCGCCGAGGCCGGGGGCGACACCGCCGCCGGAGTCCAGGCAGGCGTCCAGGCTGCGCAGGAAGCGCCGGGCGGCGGCGATCTCCGGGTCGGCGGAGGCGGCGGTGCCGGCCACCACGGGGGCGAGCAGGGCACGCAGCTCCCCGGCCCGCATCCACCACAGGAAGGGCGAGCCGATCACCAGGACGGGGGCGGGCGGCTCGGGGTGCGGCCGCAGCGGGTGCGGCCTCGACGGTGCCGTCCGCCGGGCCGGCGGGATGTCCTCCAGCCAGCTGTCGCAGTCCGGCGTGAGGGCGATGGCGGAGGGCGCGGGCACGTCCAGCCGGTCCGCCAGCTCGTCGATCAGCCGGTACAGCTCGGGGGCCTCGGCGCGGTCCAGCGGGACGGCCGGGGTGCGCGGCGGGACGGCCCGGCGCAGGGCCCGGGCGGTCAGCCCGGCCACCAGCAGGGTCAGCGCGGCGACCGCGCAGACCGCCCAGCGGACGGCGTCCCAGCCCGCCGCGTCGGCGGCCCCGGGTGCGCCGATCCGGCCGGTGAACCGGCCCGCGAGCAGGACCACCGCGACGGCGGCGGGCAGGGCGGCGGCGGCCCGGGCGAGGCCTCGGACCCGCAGGACCGCCTGGGCGTGAGCGCGCGCGGTGTCGACTGCGGCCATACGGTGCGGCACCCCCTTCGGAGCCCTCGGGCGCCCGGCTTCGGGCCCTGAGCCAACTCGAAACGATCAGTTCCGACCGGGAAGCGGAGGCGTCCGATCCCCGGTAGTGCATGCTGCGTGGCGCTACTGACATTTTCGACGCCCCGGTGCGGGTGGGCGTTCCGGATCGCCCCGGTTTCCACTCGTCCCGGTGACACCGCCCGGTCGTTCCGGTGACGCCGCCCGGACGCCGGCGTCCGGTCCGGTGCGAAGCACTCCGACGACCGCCCGGCCGGACGCCGTCCAGCATCCCCCCGTGGGAGCACCACTACCCGGCGGCGACCCGGCGCACGGGCCCCGCGCACCGCGATCCAGCGCACCATAAGGCCGAACGAGCGGTTGCGTCAGCCGGATGCGGGTGCTGTCACCCGATGGGCTGGAATCCGTCGGCCGAACGGTGCGTCGGCCCCTGCAGCCGCTCCGACCCCGAAACGCCCGGGACGCTGCGCCCATGGGGTTGACCGGCGGGCTCGGTTGTTCGGGACTCGCTCTCCCCTTCCGGAGTCCGCCCGCCGCCGCCCCGCACCGTGGGTGCGACGCACCGCGGCCCCCGTGCGAGCGGTTCGCACGG